>JAAYZM010000025.1 GCA_012514835.1 Actinomycetales bacterium | reverse complement strand
GCGGCGGTGCGGCGCTACGTGCGCGACGCCGGGCCGCTGCTCGAACGTCTGCACCGGCTCACCCGCTCTGACTCGACCACGCGCAACAAGCGCAAGGCCGCCCGGCTCGCCGCGAGCTACGACTCCCTCGAGGAGCGCATCGGCGTGCTCCAGGAGCAGGAGGAGCTAGACGCGATCCGCCCCGACCTCGACGGCGAGCAGATCATGGCGATCCTCGGCATCCCGCCCGGCCGCGAGGTCGGAGAGGCCTACCGGTTCCTCCTGGCCGAGCGCATGGAGCACGGGCCGCTCGGCGAGGACGCCGCGCGCGACGCGCTGATCGCCTGGTGGGCCGCGCGCGGGCAGTGACGTCGCGCGGGCGGTCGCCGGGGGGCGCCGTCGTCGGCGGAACGTCTTTCAGTGGGCGGTCGCCGCGCGGGTAGATTGCCCGCCATGGACCTGGCTGGGACGGTGGCGCGGTGACGCAGTCGACCGCACGCTCCGAGCTCGCGTCCCTCCTCGCGGGGCGCGTGCCGATCATCGTGATCGAGACGCGCGACGAGGACTCCGCGATGCGGCTCGTGCTCGAGACGGCCGCGGGACCCACCGCGGCGCGCCCGCTGCCCGTGTTCGGGTGGACGCTCACGGGCGGGCTGCTGCGCCGCGACCAGGCGATGGGCCACGCCCAGAAGCACAACGCCTCCCCCGGGGACCTGCTGCACTGGATCCGCGAGGTGAACCAGCCGGGCGTCTACGTGCTCCAGGACTTCCACCCGTTCCTCGACGATCCCGTCCACGTGCGGCTCCTCAAGGACATCGCGCTCGACTTCGAGCGGGTCCCGCGCACCGTGGTGCTCGTGTCGCACCGGCTCACCGTGCCGGGCGAGCTGAGCCACCTGGTCGCGCGCTTCGAGCTCGCGTTCCCCTCCGAGGCGGAGCGCCGGGAGATCGTCGAGCGGGTCGCGCTGGAGTGGCAGCGCTCGAACGGGCGACCCGTCCAGCTCGACTACCACGCGGTCGACCTGCTCGTCGCGAACCTCGCGGGGCTCACCAGGGCTGACGTCGAGCGCCTCGCTCGGACGGCCGTGTTCGACGACGGCGCGATCGACTCCTCCGACGTGGCCGCTGTGACCCGTGCGAAGCACGATCTGCTGGGTGGCGACGGTGCCGTGACGTACGAGTACGAGACCGCGGAGCTCGCGGACCTCGGTGGCATGGAACGGCTCAAGTCCTGGCTCGCGGTGCGCGCGCCCGCGTTCGACGGGACCGCGCCGCACCTGCAGCCGCCCAAGGGTGTGCTGCTGCTCGGGGTGCAGGGCTGCGGCAAGTCGCTCGCGTCGAAGGTCGCCGCGTCGATGCTCGGGGTGCCGCTGCTGCGCGCGGACCTCGGGGCCGTGCGGGACAAGTACGTGGGTGAGTCCGAGCGCAAGCTGCGGGCCGCGCTCGCGACGGCGGACACGCTCGCCCCGTGCGTGCTGTGGATCGACGAGATCGAGAAGGGCGTCTCCGCGGACGCGTCGGACGACGGCGTCTCCTCGCGGCTGCTCGGCACGTTCCTCACGTGGCTCCAGGAGAAGGACTCGCGGGTGTTCGTCGTGGCGACGGCCAACTCGATCTCCGCGCTGCCGCCCGAGCTGGTGCGCAAGGGACGCTTCGACGAGATCTTCTTCGTGGACCTGCCCGCCGCGCCCGTGCGTGCCCAGATCCTCGGGATCCACACCGCGCGGCGGGGGCTCACGCTCGACGCGGGGACGTTGGATGCGCTCGCGGTGCGGTGCGACGGGTTCTCCGGGGCGGAGATCGAGCAGGCCGTCGTGTCCGCGACCTATGCGGCCCACGCCCGCGGCGAGGAGCTCGGTGCGGCCCACGTCGCGGCCGAGCTCGCGGCGACCCGGCCGCTGTCCGTCGTGATGGCCGAGCCCATCGCGCAGCTGCGCGCGTGGGCGGCGTCCCGCACGGTCCCGGCCAACTAGCTCGGGCGATCCCCTCGGTGACCCCGAAGCCTTTGTGACGGATGCCGTCACCAACGCTTCCGCCTCCCCCGTGGGCGGGCCAGCACGCCCGGCCCGCGCGGAGGCCCGAAGACCTTGTGACGGATACCGGCGCGAAGTCTTCCCATCTTCGCGGCGGGCGGCTCAGCACGTCCGCCGGACCCGGAGAGCCGAAGCGTTGGTGACGGGTTCCGGCACTAAGTCTTCCGGTCTCCGGGGTTACGCGGCCGTGAGCTCGCGGGGGGACTCCGGGGTGCGCGCGTAGGTGACCGCGACCGCCACGTAGACGAGCGCGATGGCAATGAACACCGGCCGCGCGTAGCCGTCGTCGGGCAACGCGAACGCTGCGAGCGCGGCCGCCCCGACGAACGCGGCGTTGAACAGCACGTCGTACAGCGCGAAGGCGCGCCCGCGGTAGGCGTCCTCGGTGTCGGCCTGCACGATCGTGTCGACGGCGATCTTCGCGCCCTGCACGCTCAGCCCCAGCAGCACGGCAGCGACGCCGACGACGGCGAACACCGGGCTGGTCGCGAGCACGACCTGGCTCAGCGCCCCGATGCCAAGGCACACGACGATCCACCGGGCGGGCGTCATGCGCTCGTGCGCCAGCGGCGTCGCCACGATCGCGAGCCCGTTCCCCACGAAGGACACACCCAGCAGCAGGGCGAACGTCGCGAGCCCGGCCGCCGCGTCCGCCGGGTCGTTGAGCAGGTTGCGGGACATGAGGATCAGCGCGATGAAGTTGGCGCCGTACAAGAACCGGTGCACGCCCATGACGCCGAGGCCCGCGCCCGGGGTGCGCCGCGCCACGAGGTACCGGGCGCCAGCGGCGAGCTCGACGGCGGTCGCGCGCACGTCCGCGAGCAGGGCCGCGACCCCACCGGGCCGCGCGAGGGCCGCCCGGTCCGGCCCGAGCTGGTCACGCCCGAGCCGCAGGGCGAGCGCGCTCGCGGCCCCGAACAGCGCCGCCGCGCACGCGAGCACCACGCCGTCCTCGACCCGCCCGCCGGGCACCACCTTGCCGATCACGAACCCGAGCGCCCCACCCACCACGGCCGACACGGCCCCGAGCGTGGGGGTCAGCGAGTTGGCGATCAGCAGCTGCTCGCGGTCCACCACGCGCGGCAGGCCCGCCGAGAGCGCGGACAGCAAGAACCGGTTCACCCCGAGCGTCACGAGCGCGAGCACGTACACCGCCGGCCCCACGCCCACCGTCACCATGAGCACGGCGAGCGCGAGTGTCAGCGCGACCCGCACGGCGTTGCCGATCAGGAGGACCTGACGCCGGCGCCACCTGTCCAGCAAGGGCCCCGCGAAGGGTCCGACGACGGTGAACGGGAGCAGCAGCACCGCGAACGCGGCCGCGACGTCGGTGGCTGTGGCCATGCGCTCCGGGGAGAAGAAGAACAATGTGGCGAGCCCCACCTGGAACATGCCGTCGCCGCACTGGGACACGAGCCGCACCGTGAAGAGCTTGCGGAAGCCGGAGGACTGGAGCAGGAGCCGCAGGTCGGTGACGAGGCGCACGAGGTCGAGGCTAACGCGCCCACCGGCCCACGCCCCGCCGTCGGCCCCGCCCCGTCCCCCCGCGAGCCGAGTCCGGAAGCGTTGGTGACGCGTCCCGGCACCAACGCTTCCGATATCGCGCCGTCGAAGCGGGACGCGGGGTGCTGTGCGGGACCATGAGCACGTGGAGCCGACCAGCGGCGCCACCCAACCGAACCGCATGCCCGCGGCGTTCTCCTCGTGAAGCCCCGAGCAGGGGGCCCTGATCGAGGAAGGGGGGACCAGATGAGCCGGTGGGAGCCGATGCTCGAGCGCGTGGCGCGCGAGCGCTATCCGAGGCTCGTGGCGCACGCGATGCTGCTCGTGCGCTCACGCGTCGAGGCGGAAGACCTCGTGCAGGAAGCGCTCATCTCCGCGTTCTCCGGTAGGGCGAGGTTCTCCTCGCTCGCGGAGGCGGAGCAGTACGTGCGGCGCGCGATCGTGTCGCGGTTCATGGACTCGGCGCGCAAGCGGACCAGGGAGCGCGCGGCCTACGAGCGCCACGCGGCCCGCCCGCTCGCCCCGGTGACGGAACCCGCGAGCGACCTGCCCGGCGAGGTCGAGGCCGCGCTCGCGACACTGCCACCCCGTGAGCGGGCGTGCGTGGTGCTGCGGCACGTCGAGGACCTCTCGGTGCGGGACACCGCGGCGCTCCTCAAGCTCAGCGAGGGCGCGGTCAAGCGCTACACGTCCGACGGGGTCGCTGCGCTCGGCGCCGCCCTGGGGACCACGACGGTCGACGAGAGTCCCGTCGTGACGGTGACGACGAAGAAGACGAGCATCAAGGAGGTGCGTCGTGCGTGAGCTTTCTGAACTCCTGGCCGACTCGGTCGACGCCAGGGCCCGGTCGGTCGCGGGACTGACCCCCGACCAGGGCGACTTCGACACGATCGTCAGGACGGTCCGCCGCAAGCGCGTGGTGCGCCGTTCGCTGCAGACGCTCGCCGTGGTGCCCGTCGTCGGCGGCCTCGCCGCAGGCGTGTACCTCGGCGCGGGCGTGATCGGTGACGCGCGGATCGACCCGGCCGCGACCCCCACCGAGGTGGTCACGACGCCGACGCCGACGGCGGACGCCTTCGACAAGGGCGCGCTCGTGAACGAGGACGGGCTGCCGCCGTTCTACGAGGCACCGGCTGACCTGCTCGAGCACGTGGGCGAGGGCTGGGTCGCACTGGCCTACCGCCCGCAGCCCGCGAGCAACACGACAGGGCAGGAGGAGGCGCTCAGCAACGGGATCTTCCTCGCGTCGCCCACCGGTGACCTGTTCCGCGCTGTCGAGCTGCCGCTCGAGCGCGACGTGCAGGTGGTCGCGTGGGACACCGCGTCCAGTCAGGTGCGGGTGTCGTGGCCCGAGCCCGAGGGGTCCGCACGGCTCCTCACGCTCGGCTGGGTCGACCTCGCCACCGGGGAGATCTCGCAGGACCTCGAGCAGTTCGAGGAGTGGGCGCGCTTCGTGGGCCACTCGCACGCGGGTGCCGAGCTATGGGTCGAGGACGGGGAGGCCGGCAGCCTGCTGTGGTCGCTCGCGCCCGACGGTTCGCGCCGCCACGTCGTGGAGAGTCACGTGCCCTTCATCGGAGCCATCGACCCTTCGGGCCGTGCGGTCCTCACGGAGGGTGCGGTCCCGGAGAGCGGGTTCGCCGTCATCGACATCGACTCGCGTGACGTCCGGGAGGTGCCGTTCGGGACGGCCGGCCAGAAGTGCACCGTCGTCGGCTGGCTCGACGCGACCTCGGTCGCGACCCTGTGCCACGACCCGGTCTCCGAGGAGGCCGAGCTCGCGATGGACCGCGTGAACTTCGTGGCCCAGAACGCCGTGCTCTACCGCGTCGAGACGCTCGCCGACGGCGGGGTCACGCCGATCTACACGTTCGCCGAGGGTGACCCCGTGCCGGAGTCCTGGACCGGGCACTGGGTGAACGGTTCGCTCGCGTTCGTGGTCTCGAGCGGCTTCCCGGGCGGTTGCTCGCTCGGTGTGGGCGTGTGGGACGGCACGGCACCGCGGGCGGTGCTCGACGGCGGGGCGTACTCGGCCAACATCTTCTGGCTGCAGCCAGGTGCTGCGGGTCAGCTGCTCGTGCTGGGCTCGCAGTCCTGTGAGTCGAGCGGCGTGCAGTCGGAGGTCTGGTCCGTGGACGTCGCGACCGGCGCCTCGGCGACCCTGACCCCGTGGCTCGAGGCAGACCCGGACGCCGGGCGGGACTACTGGTTCCGCACGGTCACCTCGATGGCTGGCTGACCCGCGTCACGCCGTCGGCCACGGCCCCGCACCGCTCGCCCGGTGCGGGGCCTTCCGGCGTCCCCGTCGCGATACGGCACAATTCGCACCCAACCGATCGCGAGGTTCGCCCGTTGTAGGGGCAGGACCGACAAGAGAGGGAGGTGCCGTGGCCTGGGAATCCACGCTCACGAGCGTCGCCGCGCAGAGATACCCGAGGGTGCTCGCCTTCGCCGTGCTGCTCGCGGGCAGCCGCGCCGTGGCCGAGGACCTGGTGCAAGAGGCGTTCGTCTCGACGTTCACGGCCAAGGCGCGCTTCGCGTCCGTGGACCAGGCCGAGGCGTACGTGCGCCGGGCCGTCGCGACACGGTTCCTCGACCAGGCCCGACGGCGCACCAAGGAGGCCGACGTCGTGCGCCTCGAGGCACCGCTGCTCCAGCACGCACCCGAACCGGTGTTCGCGCCCGAGCTGCGGGAGGCCCTCGCGGCGCTGCCCCCGCGCGAACGCGCGTGCGTGGTGCTGCGCCACCTCGAGGGGATGTCCACGAGGGAGACCGCCCAGGCCCTCGGGCTGAGCGAGGGCTCCGTGAAGCGGTACCTGTCCGACGGTCTCGCGGCCCTCGCGGCACGGTTGGGCCCCGTCGAGAAGACGGTCGAACGGATACCAGTCGAGACCCGTCGGAAGGAGGCGCGTCGTGACCGATGACCTGCACGAGATGCTGGAGTCCGCGCTGTACGCGGGCACGAACGAGCTGTCCGGCGCCACCCCCGGAGACGGTGCCGTGCCGGGGTGGGTCCGCACGGTGCGCCGTCGTCGGACCGTACGCCACGTGGTGCGCGCCGCCGTGGCCGTGCCCGTCCTCGCTGCGCTCGGCGCGGGCGTGTGGTTCGGGCTGGGCGAGGGATTCTGGGATGCGCCCGTCGCGACGCCTACGCCTTCGCCGACGACGGCGGAGCCCACGCCGGACGTCACGCCGAGCCCGACTCCTGACCCGACGCCCAGCGGGTCGCCCTCGCCCTCCGAGACCGACGACGCGCTCGTCGAGCTCGACGTCCCTGGGCTGCCGCCCCACTTCGCGGCGCCCGAGGGCCTGCTCGAGCAGACCGGGCCCGGGTGGGTCGTCACGATCCACCGGCCGCTGCTGCGCCAGGGCTCCGGCGACGCCCTCGAGGTGAACGTCCTGGCGCACACCGTGCTGCTGCACGCTCCGGACGGCGCCGCGTACCGCACGGTCGACCTGCCGGAGGACGTCGCGGCGGAAGTGATCTCGTGGGAGGCGGGCAGCCCGCGGGTGCGCATTCTCACCGGGACGGTCGAGACCGACGAGTTCGGGGACGTGTGGACCCCGCCGACGGGCGCCGGTTGGCTCGACCTCGCCACGGGCGAGATCACGTCCGACGGCGTGGTTCCCGCGAACTCGCAGTACCAGGGGCCGGGACCGGAAGGCTCAGAGCTCTGGATGTCCTACGGGGACGGGACTGAGCTGCCCGAGCTGCTCGTCGTGGCCGACGGCGAGGTGCTGCGGACCGTGTCCTTGTTCGGGGAGCTCTCGGAGCTCAAGGTCAGCCCGGACCGCACCCGTGCGGCCTTCTGGGGGCTCGGTGACGCGAGCGGCAACACGGAGTTCATGCTCTTGGACCTCACGACCGGCGAGTCCACCGAGGTGGAGTACGGGCTCCCGGGCACCACGTGCGCCGTGATCGGGTGGCTCGATGCTTCACGCGTGCTCGTGAACTGCTTCGCCGACCGCCTCCACGAGGGCACGATGCGCGAGGCCGAGCCGCGGCTCGCCGTCCTCGAAGTGGACGAGCCCGCAGGGGGAGCCCAGGTGGTCCACGAGTTCGGCACGGCAGGGCCCGTGCCGACCTGGTGGGGGCACGCCGTGACCGTCGACGGGGCGGTCGTGTTCTCCGTGATGAGCGAGGAAGGGACGTGTGCTGAGGCGGTGCTGCGGTGGGACGGCGCATTGACGACCCTCGTGCCGGCCGCGGGTGAGCTCATGGTGGAAGGGCTGAGCGCGGACGACGCCGGGGTGTTCCTCGAGACGCACGAGGGCTGCTACGGCAACGGGTTCCGGGGGAACCTGGGGCTGTCCCTCGTGGACCCGGTCTCGGGTGCGCAGCGGCAGATCGTCGCACCGCTCGTTGCCGACGGCGGTGACAGCGCGTGGTTCGCCGAGTCGATGCGGTCCTGGGCGGTCGCCCGCTGAAGGTGAGACCGGAAGACTTTGCGCCGGAGTGCGGTGCGAAGTCTTCCGGCTACCGCGCCGTGGACCTCAGCGGACGGGGCAGCCCGGGCGGCACGGGTGGATGCCCTCGACCGGTTCGGCCTGGCGCAGGCCCACGAGCAGCTGCTGCGTGGTGCGGCACGGCGTGACGGCCGTGTGGTACCAGCGGTAGCGCAAGGTGCGCTCGGCGGCCTCGAGCAGGGCGGCGTTGTCGCGCCAGGTGTCCCGGTCCGTGCGACCCCCGGGGTGAGCGAGCGCGCCGTCGAGCTCGACGCGCAGCCCGTAGCGCCGGTACCGCCGGTCCGCGCGCACCCACCCGCCACCGAGCACCTCACGCACCTGGAGCTCCGAGCGCGGCAGCCCGTGCGCCCGCTCGACGTCCCGGTGGTAGCGGCCTTCGAGCGGCGACTCGACCCCCTCGCTCACCTCGGCGAGCAGCTCGCGGGCCAGCGCGCGGTTGCGGACGGTGGGCCGCTGCTCGAGGACTCGTCGGAGCTCCCACGGGCGCGCCTTGGCCCGCACGGCCTCGCACAGCCACGCGAGCACGTCGTCCGTCCCGTCCGCGCGTGCGATCAGGTCGACCGCCGTGTCCGCGGGGCTCGTCCGCAGCGGCCAGCCCGTCATTGCGGGCAGGCGCTCGCGGTGGTGGACGGCGAGCCCCTCGCTGGGCCTGACCCGCCGGTCCCCCGGGATCGTGACGTCGATGATCTCCGGCGCGCGGGGCGTCATCCGGTTCAGGTGCGCGGCCGCCTCGTGGCTCAGGCTCGCGTGCTTCCCGGCGTACAGCAGCGCCCCGAACGCCCGCGACTCCCACGAGACCGGCCCGGAGTGGGTGAGCAGCACGCCGCGGTGGAGGCGTTGCCAGCGCCCGGACGCGGTCTGGCGCGTGATCCAGCTGCGGTCGGCGCCGAGCCGTTCGAGCTCCGCCGTGGTGATGACGTGGCCCTGGCTCGCGGCGACGGCGGCCACGACTGTCCGGTCGAGTCTCATGGCTCATCAGCCTGCCGCGCCGAGGCTCACCGCGGGAGCCCCTGTGGATAACTCCGCCGTGCCACGGTCACGGCCACCCACGGACCGCCGTCGTCGGCCCACCCTCCCCGAGGCCGGAAGCGTTCGCAACGCATCCCGTCACGAACCCTTCCGCCCTCCGCCCCCGCCCGGACGGACGGCGCGAGGGCTGAAGCGTTCGCGCCGCCATCCGGCGCGACGTCTTCTGGATTCGGGCGCCAGGGATGGGGCGCGGGGCCGACGCCGGGTGGTGGGGGCCCGGCGAGCGGACGCGGTCCGACGGCGTGCTCCGGGTAGCTGAGGCGAGAAGGCCGAAGCGTTGGCAACGGATACCGGCGCAAGGTCTTCGGGACTCCGCCGCTCGAGGCGGGGCGGGTGGCTCGGCGAGAAGGGGCGCGGTGATCTGTCCGGGGGATCCAGTGGCGGGGACGGCGGAGGGCCGGCACCCGTGCTGGGTGCCGGCCCTCCGGTCGGTCTTGCTGGTCGAGCTGTCGGGCTCAGCGCTCGACGGTGCCCGCGATGAAGGCCTCGAGCTGCG
>JAAYZM010000206.1 GCA_012514835.1 Actinomycetales bacterium | reverse complement strand
GGCGCGTCGAGCAGCACGACGGGCACGCCACGTTCCTGGATCGACGCGAGGTGCTCCGTCTCGTGCGTCGTCGGCACGACGAGCAGCCCCAGGACGCCGTGCTCCTCGAAGAGCCGCAAGAACTTCGCCTCGCGCTCCCGGTCCTCGTCCGAGCTCGCGAGCATGAGCGTCAGGTCGTCGGCCGCGAGGCGGTCCTCGACGCCCCGCGCGATGTCGGTGAAGAACGGGTTGCGGATGTCGAGCAGCAGCGCGCCGACCGTCGTCGACGAGCCCTGGCGCAGCTGGCGCGCCCGGCCGTTGCGCACGAAGGACAGCTCCCGGATGGCCTCCTCGACGCGCTCGAGCGTCGCCGGGGCCACGCTCTCGGGTCGGTTGAGGACGTTCGAGACGGTGCCGACCGACACCCCCGCGACGCGCGCGACATCGGCGACGGAGGGCCGCTTGCGTGCGCCCCTCACGGGAGCCTCACGTGGTGGGGACCGAGCTCGTCGACGCGCCGCACGCCGAGCAGCTGCATCGTGCGCCGCACCTCGGCCTCGAGGATCTGCGCCGCCCGCTCGACGCCGCGCTCGCCACCGGCCATGAGCCCGTAGAGGTAAGCACGGCCGACCATCGTCGCGTCGGCACCGAGCGCGATCGCGGCGACGACGTCGGCGCCCGACGTGATGCCCGTGTCGAGCCACACCTCGCAGCGCCCGCCGACGGCCTCGACGACGTCGGGCAGCAGCCGCAGCGGCACGGGTGCCCGGTCGAGCTGTCGTCCGCCGTGGTTGGACAGCACGATCGCGTCCGCGCCCGCCTCGGCCATCCGCACGGCGTCGTCGACCGTCTGCACGCCCTTGATGACGAGCGGCCCGTCCCACGTCCCGCGCAGCCACTCGAGGTCGTCGAGCGTCATCGTGGGGTCGAAGAGGGCGTCGAGCAGGTCGGCGACCGTCCCGTCCCACTGCGTGAGCGACGCAAAGGTGAGCGGCTCCGTCGTCAGCAGGTTCGCCCACCACGCGGGGTGCAGCGCGGCGTCGGCCACGGTGCGCAGCGAGAGGGCGGGCGGGATCGTGAAGCCGTTGCGCGAGTCACGCAGCCGCGCGCCGGCGACGGGCACGTCGACCGTCAGGTGCAGCGCCTCGAAGCCCGCGGCCCTCGCGCGGGCCATGAGGTCGACGCCCGCCGCCCGGTCGCGCCACACGTAGAGCTGGAACCACTTGCGGGCCGACGGCGCGGCGGCGGCGACGTCCTCGATCGACGTCGTGCCGAGCGTCGAGAGGGCGTACGGGATGCCGTGGCGCTCGGCGACGCGCGCGACGGCCCGCTCCCCCTCGTGGTGCATGAGCCGCGTGAAGCCCGTCGGAGCGAAGGCGAAGGGCTGGGCCGCGGGCCGGCCGAGCATCGTCGTAGTCGTGTCGACGCCCGACACGTCGCGCAGGACGGCGGGCTGGAACTCGAGGCGCCGGAACAGCTGGCGCGCCCGGCGCAGCGAGATCTCCTCCTCCGCGGCCCCGTCGGTGTAGTCGAACACGGAGCGGGGCGTGCGACGACGCGCGAGCCGGCGCAGGTCGCCGATCGAGAACGCGTCGGCGAGGCGCCGCTCGACGGGGTCGAGCACGAAGGGCTTGGCGCGCAGCAAGGGGCGCAGCTCCGACCACTTCGGCAGCTGTCGATCGCTCACCGTCTCACCCACCTCTCTCGTCCCACGGTGCTACCGCAGGAAGGCGGCCGCCACGCCGGAGTCGACGGGCACGTGCAGGCCCGTCGTCTGCGACAGGTCCGGGCCGGTCAGGGCGACGACGGCGGCCGCGACGTGCTCGGGCAGCACCTCACGGCCGAGCAGCGTGCGCTTGGCGTAGTACGCCCCGAGCTCGGACTCGGGAACCCCGTAGACGGCCGCGCGCTGTGCGCCCCAGCCACTCGCGAAGATGCCGCTGCCGCGCACGACGCCGTCGGGGTTGATTCCGTTGACTCGGATGCCGTGCGGGCCGAGCTCGGCCGCGAGCAGCCGCACCTGGTGCGCCTGGTCGGCCTTCGCGGCGCCGTAGGCGACGTTGTTGGGCCCGGCGAACACGGAGTTCTTCGAGGAGATGTACACGATGTCGCCGCCCATCTGCTGGGCGACCATCGCGCGCGCCGCCTCGCGGGCGACGAGGAAGGAGCCGCGCGCCATGACGGAGTGCTGCAGATCCCAGTCCGCCGTCGTCGTCTCGAGCAGCGAGCGCGACAAGGACAGCCCCGCGTTATTGACGACCAGGTCCACGCCACCGAAGGCGAGCGCTGCCTCGGCGAGCAGCGCACCGACGGCGGCCTCGTCCGTCACGTCCGCGTGGACGGCGACGGCGACGTCGGGGCCACCCAGTCCCGCGGCGACCTCCTGCGCGGCCTCGAGGTTGACGTCCGCGACGACGACGCATGCGCCCTCGGCCGCGAGCCGCTCGGCGATCGCCCGGCCGATGCCGGAGCCGCCGCCCGTGACGAGCGCGACGCGCGTCGCGAGCGTCTTGGGCTTGGGCATGCGGGCGAGCTTGGCCTCCTCGAGCGCCCAGTACTCGATGCGGAACTTCTCCGACTCGGCGATCGGCGCATAGGTGCTGATCGCCTCGGCACCGCGCATGACGTTGATCGCGTTGACGTAGAACTCCCCCGCGACGCGCGCCGTCTGCTTGTTCGCGCCGAAGGAGAACATCCCGACGCCCGGCACGAGCACGATCGCCGGGTCCGCGCCGCGCATCGGCGGCGAGTCGGGCGTCGCGTGCCGCTCGTAGTACGCCGCGTACTCGGCCCGGTAGGCCTCGTGCAGCTCCGTGAGGCGGCCGACGACGGCATCCAGCTCGGCCGTCGCGGGCAGGTCCACGACGAGCGGGGCGACCTTCGTGCGCAAGAAGTGGTCGGGGCACGACGTGCCGAGCGCGGCGAGGGGGCCGAGCTTCTCGCGCGAGAGGAAGTCGAGGACGACGTCGTCGTCGGTGAAGTGCCCGACCTGCGCGCGGTCGCGCGAGGCGAGCCCACGGATCACGGGCGCGAGCGCTGCGGCGCGCTCCCGCCGCTCGGCCTCTGGCAACGGCTCGAACCCGGGACGCACGGGGCCGAAGGGATGCTCGGCGACCTCGGCCGTGCGCTGGGCGATGAACTCCTCGGCCGTGCGGATGATGTGCAGCGAGTGGCGCTCGGCGTCCTCGGACGTGGCGCCCCACGCCGTGATGCCGTGCCCGCCGAGGATGCAGCCGATCGCCCCGGGGTGCTCGCGCTGCACGGCAGCGATGTCGAGGCCGAGCTGGAAGCCGGGCCGGCGCCACGGCACCCACACGACCTGCTCGCCGAAGATCTCGCGCGTGAGGGACTCCCCGTCGGCCGCCGTCGCGATCGCGATGCCCGCGTCGGGGTGCAGGTGGTCGACGTGCGCCGCGTCGACGAGCGCGTGCATCGCCGTGTCGATCGACGGCGCCGCGCCGCCGCGGCCGTGCAGGCAGTAGTCGAACGCCGCGACCATGTCGTCCTCGGTCTCGACGCCCGCGTACACGCGCTCGAGGCCGCGCACCCGGTCGAGGCGCAGCACGGCGAGGCCACGCTCGGTGAGCGTGCCGAGGTCGCCGCCGGAGCCCTTGACCCACAGCAGCTCGACGTCCTCGCCCGTGGCCGGGTCGAGGGCCGTCCCCTTCGCGGACGTGTTGCCGCCCGCGTAGTTCGTCGTGCGCGGGTCGGAACCCAGGCGGTTGGAGCGGGCCAGGAGCGCGGCGACCTCGGGGTGCGTCGTCATCGGGCGTCCACCTCGAGCACGCCGCGCGCCGGGCCGAGGTCGAGGTCGGCCGTCAGGACGGGCAGGTCCGTCTCGAGCGAGCGGTTCCCAGCCAGTCCCACGGCGAGCGACCGGACGCCGTCGGCCCACGAGGCACGCCGGCCGAGCGGGTCGTCCGCGTCGCCGCGGAACAGGTCGGCGAGCAGGACGTCGTCGCCGCCGCCGTGACCGCCGACGCCCTCGGGGATCTCGACCTCGCGAAGCGGGCCGAAGTGATGCTGCACCGTGAGGCGCTCCCCCACGGGCCGGGACGTGTCGGGCGTGACGCCGTCGGGCTGGGCCGAGGGGTCGATGACGGCGCGCCCCTCGCCGTCGAGCAGGACGGCGCCCCGCTCGACGACGTGCAGCTCGGCGCGGCCCTTCGTGCCGTTGACGTGGACCGAGTAGCCCTCCCACGGGGAGTGCGCGTTGAGCGAGTAGGACATCGTGGGGCCGCGCTGGTAGTCCACGACGAGGCTCAGGTTGTCCTCGATCGTGATCGGTCCGGTGAAGACGTCGCGGTCGCGCAGGTACCCGTCGTGGTGCTCGGAGTCGAGGTAGAGGCCCTTGAGGGTCGCGTCGGCGCGCAGGTCGAGCGAGAAGGCGTCGCGCAGCGGCGAGTCCGTCGTGCCGCGCTCCGGGCGCTCGCCGAGCCCGCGGGCGGCCGCGTTCTCGGGGCCGTAGAACCGCAGGCCACCGCTCGCGAAGACGCGCCGGGGTGCGTCGTCGAGCCACCAGTTCACGAGGTCGAAGTGGTGCGTCGACTTGTGGACGAGGAGCCCGCCGGAGTTCTTCTTCTCGCGGTGCCAGCGGCGGAAGTAGTCGGCGCCGTGGGCCGTGTCGAGCACCCACTCGAAGTGCACCGAGGTGACCTCGCCGATCTCGCCGGAGGCGATGAGGGCCTTGAGCGCGGCGTTGCGCGGGGAGTAGCGGTAGTTGAACGTCACCGTGACACTGCGTCCCGCGCGCTCGACGGCCTCGGAGATCGCGCGCACGCCGTCGGCGTCGATCGTCAGGGGCTTCTCGATGATGACGTCCGCCCCCGCGTCGAGCGCCTCGACGGCGAGCCTCGCGTGCGTGAAGTCGGGCGTCGTGATGATGACCTTCGTGATGCCGCGGCGCGCCACCTCGGCGGCGAAGTCCGCCGGGGCGACGGTCTCGGGGAGGCGAGCCACGCCGTGGTGAGACGCTGCGCCGTCGTCGGCGGGCGCGCCGTCGGCGGCGAAGTGGTGGCTCGAGAACTCGAGGCGCCCCGGGTTCGTGTCCGCCCACAGCTCGAGGCGGCCCACGTCGCTGTGCGTGCGGGCGAGCGCCGCGAGGTACATCTGCGAGCGCGCCCCCGTCCCGATCAGGGCGTAGCGCTGCGGCTCGGTCTGGCTGGTCATCGATCCCTCACTTGATCCCGGTCGTGGCGAAGCCCTTGATCAGGTAGCGCTGCCCGATGAGGAACACGAGGAACAGCGGGATCAGGGACACCACGGACATCGCGAACATGGCTCCGTAGTTGGACGTGGACTGGGCGTCGACGAAGCCCTTGAGGGCCACCGACACCGTGAAGTTGTCTCGGGTGCGCAGGTAGATGAGCGGCCCGAAGAAGTCCCCCCACGTCCAGATGAACGTGAAGATCGCCGTCGTCGCGATCGCGGGGACCATGAGGGGCAGCGTGACCTGCCCGAAGATGCGCAGGTGGCCGGCGCCGTCGATGCGGGCAGCCTCGAAGAGCTCCTTGGGCAGCGAGCGGATGAACTGCACCATGAGGAACACGAAGAAGGCGTCCGTCGCGAGGAACTTCGGCACGACGAGCGGCAGGATCGTCTCGAGCCAGCCGAGCTCGCGGAAGATGATGAACTGCGGCACGAGCACGACGTGGAACGGCAGCATGATCGTCGCGAGCATGATCGCGAAGTACGCGTTACGTCCCCAGAACTTCAGGCGCGCGAACGCGTAGGCCGCGAGCGAGCATGAGATGAGGTTGCCGAGGATCGCCCCGATCGCGATCACGAGGGAGTTCCACAGGAACACCGAGAACGGCACCTGCTGGCTCGTCCAGCCGTGCGTGTAGTTCTCGAGCGTCAGGTCCGTCGTGAAGATCGACAGGTTGCGGAAGATCTCCGAGTTGGGCTTGAGCGAGGAGACGACGAGCCAGATGAGCGGGTAGATCATGACGATCGACAGCGAGATGAGCGTCAGGTGCTTGAGCACCGACCTGACGCTCGAGCTCGGTCCGCGCCAGCGGCGGCGCGGGCGGGCCGGCTCGGTGTCGGGGTCCGCGAGCATCGGGCGGGCGGTGGTCGTGGTCATGGCGGTCTCCGGGGGAAGCGCGTCGTTGGGCTCAGTCGTCATAGAAGACCCAGAACTTCGAGAGCCAGAAGTTGAACGCCGTCAGTGCTCCGATGACGACGAGCAGGAACCACGCCATGGCCGAGGCGTAGCCCATGTTGAGCTGCGTGAACGCCTCCTTGTACAGGTACAGCGTGAAGAACATCGTCGAGTCGGACGGCCCGCCCGTACCCCCCGAGACGATGTAGGCCTGCGTGAAGGACTGGAAGGCGAAGATGATCTGCAGCACGAGGTTGAAGAAGATGATCGGCGTGAGCAGCGGGATCGTGATGGAGAAGAACCGGCGGACCTTGCCGGCGCCGTCCATGACGGCCGCCTCGTAGTACATCTCCGGGATCTGCCGCAGCCCGGCGAGAAAGATGATCATGGGCGAGCCGAAGGTCCACACGTTCAGGATGATGAGCGTCCCGAGCGCGTAGTCCGGGTGGGCGATCCAGCCGGGGCCCTCGATCGAGAAGACGCCGAGGACGGCGTTGACGAGGCCCTCCTTGCCGAACACCTGGCGCCACAGGATCGCGATCGCGACCGAGCCGCCCATGAGGCTCGGCAGGTAGAAGATCGAGCGGTAGAACGACAGTCCTCGCATGCCGCGGTCGAGGAAGAGCGCGACGGCGAGGGCGAGGGCCAGCTGGAGCGGCACGCCGACGAAGACGTACACGATCGTGACGCGGAACGAGTTCCACAGGCGCGTGTCGTTGAACATCCGGGCCCAGTTGTCCATGCCCGACCACTGCGGCGGCTGCAGGAGGTTGTAGTCCGTGAACGCGAGGTATCCCGATGCGATCATGGGGCCGATCGTGAACACGAGGAGCCCGATGAGCCACGGCAGCAGGAACAGGTACCCGGCGCGGTTGTCGGGGAAGCGCTGCTTGAGCGACCCCTTCGGCAGGGACGAGTCCTTCTTGCGCCTGGCCTCGCGGGCGATGGTGCGAAGTTCGCCGAGGCTGCTCATCGGGACCTCCCTGTCTCTGCGAGCGAGCACCTTCCGAGAAAGCGGTTTCTCGTGGCAGGATGATTGTGCAGCGCGGTCAAGGCGCTGTCAAACAACACCAAGACTAGGCCCTGAATCGGTTCAGACGGCCAGCCCCAGGAGGTGAGCTTCGATGGCGACTCGCCAACGCAGGACCACGATCGCCGAGGTGGCCGCGCGCGCCGAGGTCTCGCCCGCGACGGTCTCCCGGGTCATGAACGGGCGCTTCGTCGGAGAGGCCGCCGTCGCCGAGCGCGTGCGTGCCGCCGCCGCCGAGCTCGACTACTCCCCGAGCCCGCTCGCCCGCGGCCTCGCGCTCGGGACGACGCGCACGGTCGCGTTCGTGGTGCCCGACCTCGCCAACCCCGCGTTCCAGGACATCCTCTCCGCGCTCTCGAAGTCCGCAGCCCGCTCCGGCTACCGCGTGCTCGTGGCGGACTCCGTCGAGTCGCCGTCGGACGAGCTCGCGATCGCCACCGAGATCCGCCGGCGCTGCGACGCGATCGTCCTGTGCGCACCCCGTATGCCCGAGTCGGTGCTCGCCGGGGCGATCGACGACCTCGCGCCGATCGTGCTCATCAACCGGCCCGGGACCTCGGCGAACGCCCCGATGCTCTCGATCGACTACCTCACGGGCATCCACCACCTCGCCGAGCACCTGTACTCGCTCGGCCACCGTCGCCTCGCGTACGTCGCGGGGCCGGGCACGAGCGCCTCGGACCAGTACCGGCGCCGCGGGCTGGCCTCGTTCACGGCCGAGCACCCCGACGTCGAGCTCGTCGCGCTCACGGGTGGCGTGAGCCTCGACGACGGCCTCGCGGCCGCGGCGCGCGTGCGCGACTCCGGCGTCACGGCGGCCCTCGCGTTCAACGACCTCGTGGCGATCGGCCTCGTGCACGGCCTCGAGGACCTCGGCGTGACCGTGCCCGACGACGTGTCCGTCACGGGCTTCGACGACATCCCCTTCGCGCGGTACAACTCGCCGTCGATCACGACGGCGTCCGTGCCCCACGAGGAGCTGGGCATCCAGGCGTGGGATCGCGTGGCCGCGCTCGTGGCGGGCGAGGAGCCGGGGCACAGCGTGCAGTTCCAGCCGCGGCTCGAGCTGCGCGGCTCGACGGCGGCACCTACGCGATGATCACGCTCTGGTAAACCTCCGGGGAACAGCCTTGACACGGGGACGGCGCGCCCGTTACGTTCCCAAGAAAGCGGTTTCACACGACCGAGGCTCCGCCGCACCTCTCGGGCTCGACGACGAGATTCCAGGCGCACGGACCACGCAGCACGACAGACTGAAGAACGACCTTCAGTCGCACCGTTGAAACGATGAAATGAGGCGTAATGAGGCGTACAGGACGTTCCATCGCACGGAGCACCGCATGGGCGGGCGGCGTCGCCGCGCTCATGGTGCTCGCTGCTTGCTCCGGCACCCCCGCCGAGACGGCGTCGCCCGACGCCCCGGGGGGCGACCAGTCCGAGACGAGCGACCCGCCGGCCGACGCGGAGCCGGTCGAGCTGCAGATCTCGTGGTGGGGCAACGACGATCGCGCGGCGATCATGGCCGAGGCGATCGACCTCTTCGAGGAGAAGTACTCGCACATCACCGTCGTCGAGCAGCCCGTCGGTTCCCCTGACGACCTGTTCAACCGTCTCGCGACCGACTTCGCGTCGAACACGGCGCCCGACGTCTTCGCCCTCGGTGGCGCCAAGCCGCAGGAGTACGGCGCGGCGGGTGCCCTGCTCGACCTGGCCACCGTCTCCCAGCAGCTGCCCACGGGCAACTACCCCGACTTCACGACGACGAACGCGACGGTCGACGGCAAGCTCTACGGCCTGCCGACGGGCGGTAACGCGATCGGCCTGCTGATCAACAAGACGATCTTCGAGGAGGCCGGCGTCGAGCTGCCCGGCGAGGACTTCACGTGGCAGCAGTTCGTCGACACCGCGAACGAGATCTCCGAGAAGGCCGGTGACGGCATCGTCGGTCTCGACCTGCGCATCCAGGACATCCTCGGTACCTACACGGCCCAGATCAGCGAGCTCGGCATGTACGACTGGGAGGGCCAGCTCGGCGTCGACGCCTCGCACATCGAGTCGTGGTTCGACATCGAGATGCAGCTGGTCGAGGGCGGCGGCATGCCCGACCCGACCGTCGTCATCGAGCACCACAACGTGACGCCCGACCAGACGCTCTTCGGCACGGGCCGCGCCGCGATGGCGTTCTCCTACTCCAACCAGATCGCCGCGTACGCCGCGGGCACCGGTGGCGCCGAGATCGACATCATCCTGCCGCCCACGGACACGGACGTCTCGGGCGTCGCCGTCCTGCCCTCGCAGTTCTGGGCGATCGCCGCGGGCTCGGACCACCCCGAGGAGGCGGCGCTGCTCGTCGACTGGCTGCTCAACCAGCCTGAGGCGGCGGCGATCATCAAGTCCGACCGCGGTCTGCCCTTCAACCCCGACACGCTCGCCGTCGTCGAGCCGCTCCTCGCCCCGGAGGACGCGCTCGCGGCCTCCTACCTGCAGCAGGTGCTCGAGGGCGGCGTCGTCGCTCCCCCGCAGCCGGCGGGTGGCGGCATCCTCAACGAGATGACGCAGCGCATCGAGTCCGACATCATCTTCGGTCGCTTGAGCATCGCCGACGGTGCGGCGAAGTGGATCCAGGAGCTGGGCGACGCCCTGGCCGCTGGCTAGCACGAACGCCTTCCCCCAACCGCTGTGGGCGGCACCCCTCCCTCGAGGTGCCGCCCACAGCGCTGTTCGACCCACCCCGCAGAGAGGCACGACGGGCAGGATGAGCACCATGACCCCCATCGACGAGGCTCGCGCGAGGCTGCGCGAGCGCGAGGGCACGGCCGTGCGGCTCGCCGCGGGACGCGCCGGGACGACGTCCGCCGACGACGGCGCCTCCGCGCCCCTCGCCGAGGGTCTCGCCTCGTCCGGGGTCGCCTTCGCGGCCGTGGGCGGCGCGCTCGAGTCCCGGTGGGACGACGCCGTCGTCGACCTCGCCCACTGCGTGCGCCCCCTCGTGCCCGGCGAGGAGGCCGCGCTGTGGGAGGGCGGCCCGTACCCCGGGGCGTGGGTCGAGTCCACGGCGACGATCAACGCCGAGCTGCTCGACCGCTTCGCGCCCGACGTCACTCGCGCCACGCACCTCCTGCTCGCGCGCCACCAGCGCGAGGACGGACTGCTGCCGTACAAGGTCACGGCCGACGGTCCGGCGTTCAGCCAGATCCAGATGGTCACCCCGCTCGCGCGCTGCGTCTGGAACCACTACCTCCTCACGGGCCGGAGCGATCGCGAGTACCTCGCCACGATGTTCGACGCGATGGCCCGCCACGACGCGTGGCTCGCCGCGCACCGGGACACGCGCGGCACGGGCGCCGTCGAGGCCTTCGGGACGTTCGACACGGGCCACGACGGGTCGCCGCGCTTCTGGTTCCTGCCCGAGCGGCCGCTGCACTCCGATGCGGCGCAGTTCGACCCCCTCGTCCCCCACCTTCCCCTCATCGCCCCGGACCTCACGGCGAACGTCGCGTGCCAGCGGGACTACCTCGCCCAGATCGCCGACGAGCTCGCCGCCCCTGCGGGCGAGGGCCCCAGTGCCCAGGCGCGGACCCCTGGTGCTGCCGAGGGCGACGGTGCCGCCGCTCATGACGGTGCGCACTCTCACGACGATGCGGACCCTCGCGACG
>JAAYZM010000024.1 GCA_012514835.1 Actinomycetales bacterium | reverse complement strand
GCGACGGACTCGCCCACCTGCTTCTTCGCGGCGAGGTGCACCACACCGTCCACGCCGTGGCGCGCGATGGTCTCCTCGAGCCGTTCCCGCGCACCGGGCGCGGAGATGTCGAGCTGGACCAGCGGGGTGTCCCCGATCCGGCTCGCGACGCCGGTCGAGAGGTCGTCCACCACGACGACGTCGTGACCGGCCCCCCGCAGCGTACGGACGACGTGTGCTCCGATATACCCGGCCCCGCCGGTGACCATGATGCTCATCGCGCCCGAGTCTAGGCCCTCCCTCACCTCGCTGAGGTAGGCAGTTTGTCCGCCAAACTGCCTATCTCGGCGAATGGGGTCAGGCAGGGGGCGGGGTGGCCTCGACCTCGGCGCGTAGCGCGTCGCCCTTGGCACGGGCCTGCTCGCCCAGGGCGATCTGGAACTCGGCCATCGCGGTGCGCAGGCGCAGGGCCGTGGAATCGGTGCCCGCGGCGAGGATCCGCACGGCGAGCAGGCCCGCGTTGCGCGCTCCCCCGATCGACACCGTGGCGACGGGCACACCCGCCGGCATTTGCACGATCGACAGCAGCGAGTCCATGCCGTCGAGGTGCTTGAGCGGCACGGGCACGCCGATCACGGGCAGCACCGTGGTCGAGGCGAGCATCCCGGGCAGGTGCGCGGCCCCGCCAGCCCCTGCGATGATGACGCGCAGCCCGCGCCGGGCCGCCTCGCGCCCGTAGGCGAGCATCTCGCGCGGCTGGCGGTGCGCCGAGACCACGTCCACCTCGTGCGGCACCCCGAACTCGCGCAGCGCCTGCGCTGCCGCGGACATCACGGGCCAGTCGGAGTCGGAACCCATGACGATCCCGACCAGTGCGTCGTCAGCCATCTGACTCTCCCCAGTAGATCGGTCCGGGGCCACCCCGCAGGATCGCGGCCGCCGCCTCGGCCCGGGCCCGCACCTGCTCGAGGTCCGCGCCGCTCACCGTGACGTGCCCCAGCTTGCGTCCCGGGCGCACGTCCTTGCCGTACAGGTGCACCTTGGCACCCGGATCCGCCGCCGTCACGTCCGCGAGCGCATCCGTGACCTGATCGTGAGCGCTGCCGAGCACGTTCGCCATGACGGTCCACGGCGCACGGGCGGCCGTGTCCCCGAGCGGGAGGTCGAGCACGGCGCGCAGGTGCTGCTCGAACTGGCTGGTCACGGACCCGTCGATGGTCCAGTGGCCCGAGTTGTGCGGGCGCATCGCGAGCTCGTTGACGAGCACGGAACCGTTCACCTCGAACATCTCGACGGCGAGCACCCCCGTGACGTCGAGCCCCTCGGCGACCTGCACGGCAATCTCGCGCGCGGCGCGCTCCGTCTCGGGGCTCAGGTCCGGCGCGGGCGCCGTGACGAGGTAGCACACGCCCTCGACCTGGAGGGACTCCACCACGGGCCACGTATGCACCTCGCCCGACGGCGAGCGCGCGGCGAGGACGGCCAGCTCGCGCGTGAAGGGAACCAGCTCCTCGGCGAGCAGCGCAGGCCCGCCGGCCGCGGCGGCGGCGAACCAGTCGTCGACGTCCGCGGGCTCCGCCACGACGCGCACACCCTTGCCGTCATACCCGCCACGTGAGGTCTTCACCACGGCGCGCGGCGCACGGTCCGGGAGGGAAGGGTCGGGGTCGGGGTGTCCGACGGCGGCCAGGAACTCGGCCAGCTCGCCCTGCGACCCGACGGCGGCCCACCGCGGCACCGGGACATTGAGCTCGCTCAGCCGCGCGCGCATCACGATCTTGTCCTGGGCGTGCACCAGCGCGTCCGCGCCGGGCTGCACCGAGGTGCCCTCCGCGGCGATCGCCCGCAGCGAGTCCCCCGGGACGTGCTCGTGCTCGAAGGTCAGGACGTCGGCAGGCACAGGGTCGCCCGAGGCACCGGGCACGTCACCGGCCACGAGTGCCCGGAGGGCGTCGTCGTCGGCGGCCTTCCCTACGGGAGCGTCGGCGACCACCTGCGCGGCGGAGGCCCGCTCCGACTCGGCGAGCACGCGCAGGTGCACGCCGAGGGCGGCGGCCGGGGCCGCCATCATCCGAGCGAGCTGTCCCCCGCCGACCACTGCGACCACTGGTGCACCCACGCGGGCGAGCCTAGCGGCCCGGGCGGGATATCCTCCGCGAGTGCCTACTGGTGAGAAGGCCCGCCGCACGTGGGGGCAGCGCATCGCGGAGCTCGCCCGCTTCGGGTCCGTCGGTGCCGTCGCGTACGTGGTGGACCTCGGCCTGTTCAACCTGCTGCGCTTCGGGCCTGGCGAGCTGCTCGGCGAGAAGCCCCTCACGGCGAAGGTCGTCTCGGTGCTGGTCGCGACCCTCGTCTCGTGGCTCGGCAACCGGTACTGGACGTTCGCGCGGCAGCGCACCGAGGGGCGCGTGCGCGAGCTGGTGATGTTCGCGCTCGTCAACGGCGGCGGGATGCTCATCGCGGTCGCGTGCTTGTGGTTCTCCCACTACGTGCTGCACCTGACGAGCCCGCTCGCGGACAACATCGCCGCGAACGTGGTGGGGGTGGGGCTCGGCACCATCTTCCGGTACTTCTGTTACAAGTACCTCGTGTTCACGGGCACGCCGACGGCGCTCGCCGAGGTGGGGCACACGCACGCCGAGGAGAACTGAACTTACTCGGGGCTCGGCGCAGTCCCGGGCGTCGGCGGGTGCGGGCTCGACATGACCGAACCCTTCGGTAGCAGCACCTCGGGGTCGAGGGAGCGCGGCACGCCCGCGAGGAACACGGCGAAGACGGCGGGCCTGCGCTGGGCGAGCTCGAGGCGACCGCCGTCGGCCGTGACGAGGTCGCGTGCGAGCGCGAGGCCGAGGCCTGTGCCCCGGCCCCCCGTGACCTCGCGCTCGAAGATGCGCGGCGCGAGCTCGTCCGTGACGCCGTCGCCCGAGTCGCCCACCTCGAGCACCGTGCCGTCCCCCGGGCCGGACGGCCGCGAGCGCACCCACGTGGTGCCGGCACCGTGCTTGAGGGAGTTCTCGACGAGGGTCGCGAGCACCTGGGACAGCGCGCCGGGCGTCGCGAGCACCTCGACGTCGGGTTCGACCTCGAGCTCGAGGTCACGCCCCGCGGCCCGGAAGGTGGGCTCCCACTCCTCGAGCTGCTGCTCGGCGAGCTCGAGCAGGTCCACGGGCTGCGTGGTGCCGCCCTGGGCCTGGCGCGAGCGGCCCAGGAGGTCGTCCACCACGTCCGCGAGCCGCTCGACCTGCTCGAGGGCGATGCGTGCCTCTTCGCGCACCTCTTCCGTCTCCGCGGCGAGGGTGATCTCCTCGATCCGCATCGACAGGGCCGTGAGGGGGGTGCGCAGCTGGTGGGAGGCGTCCGAGGCGAACTGGCGCTCGACGGCGAGGCGCGCTGCCATGCGGTCCGCGCTGCGGGACAGCTCGAGGGCCACCTGGTCGATCTCCTCGACCCCCGAACGGCGCACGTCCGGCTTGACCTGGCCCGCGCCCATCATCTCCGCGAGCGCCGCGAGGTACACGAGCGGGGCGGCGAGCCGGTTGGCCTGCCACAGCGCCATGCCGATACCCGCCACGAACGCGACCACGGCGGCCGCGATGACCAGGAGCACCACCTGCGCGGAGACCCACAGCATGTCCCAGCGCGAGACGAACAGCAGCACGGTGGCGCCGTTCTCGGTGCGCACGGAGGACTGGATGGCCTGACCGGTCACGGTGGGACCGGCGCTCACCTGGTGGTTCTCGGGCGTGATGACGAACACCGAGGCCATGAGCGAGCGCTCGCCGCCCACGTAGAGCTCGAGGAGCCCCTCGGTGATCTCGATGTCCCGCTCGAGGCGCGTGTCCACCTGGCGTGCGAGGCCCGCGGCGCGCTGCTCGAGCTCGCGCACCTCGTTCTGGCGCACGATCTGCGCGCCGATGAAGGCGAGGGGGAAACCGAGCAGGATGACGGCCACGGTGACTGCCGCCACCGTGGCCTGGAGGACCCGACGGCGCACCCGGTGACCCTAGCTGCCCGGGGACTCGAACCGGAAGCCCATGCCCCGCACCGTGGAGATGTAGCGGGGGGCGTTGGCGTCGTCGCCGAGCTTGCGGCGCAACCACGAGACGTGCATGTCGAGCGTCTTGGTGGAGCCGTTGGGGTCCGCTCCCCACACCTCCCGCATGAGCGAGTCGCGCGAGACCACGGTCCCCGCGGCGGCCACGAGCACGCGCAACAGCTCGAACTCCTTGGCCGTCAGGTGCAGCTCGCGGTCGTCCTGGAACGCCCGGTGCGCGGCCACGTCGATGCGGATGTTCTGGGCGTGCAGCTCGTCCTCGTCGGCGGGCTCGCCGTGCGTGCGCCGCAGCAGGGCCCGCACGCGCGCGAGCAGCTCTGCGAGGCGGAAGGGCTTGGTCACGTAGTCGTCCGCGCCCGCGTCGAGGCCCACCACGAGGTCGACCTCGTCCGCGCGCGCCGTGAGCACGAGGATCGGCACGGTGAGGCCCTGGTTGCGCAGCGCACGGGCCACGTCGAGGCCGTCCATGTCCGGCAGCCCGAGGTCGAGCACCACGAGGTCCGCCTGCCCGGCGGCGTCGATCGCACCCTGCCCGTGGTCGTGAACCTGCACGTCGTAGCCCTCGCGACCGAGAGCGCGGGCCAGGGGTTCGGCGATGGCCGGGTCGTCCTCAGCCAGGATCACTCGGGTCATCGCTCCATGCTAGGTCATGTCAGCACCATGCGCAGACCTCGGATCGGCAAGGTTGCGTCATGTGGCAGCACCGACCCGTCCCTCCGCCGTCGGACACGGACTCCCCCCGCAGGGCGACGACGCCGCACCGCCCGCGTCCCTAGGCTTGCCGGGTGACTCCCGACGCCCTCGCGACCCGACCCCGCTGGTACGTGCCGGTCGCGGACGCCGTGCTCGCGGCGGCGTACTTCGTGGTGAGCCTGATGATCGACACGTCGATCTTCGCGTTCTTCGGCATCTCGCCGCTCGTCGCGCTCGCGATGTGCGCGCCGCTCGCCGCGCGCCGCACCTACCCCGTGCTGTCCGTGATGGGCGTGTACCTCGTGGGCCTGTTCGTGGTGATCCAGGGCTACCAGGCGATCGGGTTCTTCTCGACGTCCGTGCTCGTGGCCCTCTACTCCGTGACCGCGTACGGGCCCCGCTGGGCGAGCCGCACCGCCCTCGGCACGGGCATCCTCGGGTGCTTCCTGCTCTCGTGGTCGGTAGATATCTCCGAGCCGTTCACGGCCTTCGACCCGCGCGGCTCCGCCGTGGTGCTGCTCATGACGGTCCCCCTCGTGCTCGTCGCGTGGGCCGGCGGGAAGCTGCGCGCCTCGCGCGTCGAGTCGCTGCGCGCCCGCGAGGACCGCTTCACGCGCCTCGCCGTCGAGCGCGAGCAAGAGCTCAAGCTCGCCGCCCAGGCCGAGCGGGCCCGCATCGCGCGCGAGATGCACGACATCGTGGCCCACTCCCTCACCGTCATGGTGGCCCAGGCCGACGGCGGGCGGTACGCGGGCGCCGCCGAGCCCGCCGCCGCGACGCACGCCCTCGAGACGATCGCCGAGACGGGCCGGGCCGCGCTCGCGGACATGCGCCGCCTCCTCGGGGTGCTGCGGGACGACGACGCCGACTCCGACGGCGAGCACCGCGCACTCGCCCCCCAGCCCGCGAGCGGCGACCTCTACGCGCTCGTGGAGCAGGTGCGCGCGAGCGGGCTGCGCGTGTCCCTCGTGCGGATGGGCACGCCGCGCACCCTGCCCCCGGGCGTGGGCCTCACGGCGCACCGGATCTGCCAAGAGGCGCTCACCAACGTCATGAAGCACGCCGGGCCGGACCCCACGGTCACGGTGCTGGTCCAGTGGACCGACACGTCGCTCACCCTCGAGGTGTCCGACGACGGCCGCGGGGCGAGCGCCGACACCGACGACGGCGGAGGCCACGGGCTGCTCGGCATGCGCGAGCGCGCGATGATGCTCGGTGGCACCCTCACCGTGGGACCTCGCCCCGGCGGCGGTTTCCGCGTGCGCGCCCAGCTACCCCTGCCCGCCCCTGGAGGAACCTCGTGAGCACCGTCCGCGTCGCCCTGGTCGACGACCAGAAGCTGGTCCGCGCGGGGTTCCGCATGGTCATCGACTCCCAGCCCGACCTCGAGGTGGTGATCGAGGCCGACGACGGCGAGGACGCGCTGACCCGCATCCTCCCGGCCGCGCGCGCGGGCGAGGTCGACGTGGTGCTCATGGACATCCGCATGCCGCGCCTCGACGGGATCGGGGCGACCTCCCGGATCACGGCGGCGGGGCCCGCGCCGCGCGTCATCGTGCTCACCACCTTCGACCTCGACGAGTACGTGCTCTCCGCGATCCGCGCCGGGGCCAGCGGGTTCCTCCTCAAGGACGCCCCGCCCGAGGAGATGCTCGCGGCGATCCGCACCGTGCACGCCGGGGACGCCGTGATCGCGCCGTCGTCCACGCGCCGCCTGCTCGAGCACCTCTCGACCGCGCTGCCGGACCCGGAGGTCTCCGCGGACCTCGACGCGTCGCTGCGCCAGCTCACGGAGCGCGAGCGCGAGGTGCTCGTGCTCATGGCGCGTGGGCGCTCCAACCAGGAGATCGCGTCCGACCTGTTCGTGGGCGAGGCCACCGTGAAGACCCACGTGGGGCGCGTCCTGGCCAAGCTCGGGGCCCGCGACCGCGTGCAGGCCGTCGTGATCGCGTACGACTCGGGTCTCGTGCGCCCGCACGGCGGGTAGGAAGCCGCCGTCGGCCCCCTCCCCCTGCGGGAGGACGCGAGAACCCGACCGCGGGGCGACGCGCTGCGCCGCGCCCGCCGCATAGCGTCGTGGTGTACCCCAGACCGGAGGAATCCAGTGACCCAGCTCGACACCACCACCGTCCCCGCCGCCCGCGCCCGCCAGCTGACCAAGGTCTACGGCGAGGGCGCCGCGGCCGTGCACGCCCTCGCGGGCGTCGACGTCGACTTCGCCGCCGGTGCCTTCACCGCGATCATGGGCCCGTCGGGCTCCGGCAAGTCCACGCTCATGCACCTGCTCGCGGGCCTCGACTCCGCGACGAGCGGCACCGTGCACCTCGGCGAGACCGAGCTCACGCGCCTCGGGGACGACGCCCTGACGCTGCTGCGCCGCGAGCGCATCGGCTTCGTGTTCCAGTCCTTCAACCTGCTGCCGATGTTCACGGCGGAGCAGAACATCACGCTCCCGCTCGAGCTCGCGGGTGCGGCGCCGGACCGGGCGTGGTTCGACACGCTCGTGGACACCCTCGCGCTGCGCGAGCGGCTCACGCACCGCCCCGGGGAGCTCTCGGGCGGTCAGCAGCAGCGCGTCGCGATCGCCCGCGCCCTCATCGCGCGGCCCGAGGTCGTGTTCGCGGACGAGCCCACGGGCAACCTCGACTCGCGCTCCGGGGCCGAGGTGCTGAGCTTCTTGCGCCGCTCCGTGCGCGAGCTCGGGCGCACCGTCATCATGGTCACCCACGACCCCGCAGCCGCCGCCTACGCCGACCGCGTGGTGCTCATCGCCGACGGCCGCATCGCCGGGACCATCGAGGACCCGACGCCCGAGTCCGTACTCGCGGGCCTCGACGCGCTGCGCACCCTCGAGTCCCCCGTCGCTCCCGCGGTGGCCGGCTGATGCGCGGCTTCGTCCTCGCCCAGCTGCGGCGCGGCGGCGGGCGGCTCGTGGCCGCGGGCATCGCGATCGCCCTCGGCTCGGCCTTCGTGGCGGCCGCCCTCCTGGGTTCGCAGATCGTCAAGACCACCGCCTACAACGCCGTCTCCGCCGGGTACGCCAAGGCGGACCTGCTGCTCGAGACCACGCAGTGGGAGTCCGGGCTCACCTCCGACCAGCTCGCCGCGGCTGCCGCCGTCGACGGGGTCGAGGCGGTCTCACCGATCTACCAGCTCAGCTTCATCGTCTCCAAGGACGCCGCCTCGGACTACGTCTGGGCGCGTAGCGCCGCGAGCGACCCGCGCCTCGAGTCCGCCGACCTCGACTCCGGGCGCCTCCCCGCCGACGCGAGCGAGATCACCCTCGGGATCGCCAGCGCCAAGCGGCTCGGGGTGCAGCTCGGCGACGAGGTCGTCGCGGCCACGTTCGCCGACACGGGCTTCGTCGAAGCCGACGACGGCCTGACCGAGCCCGTGGCCGCCTCCTACCAGGCCACCGTCGAGGTCGTGGGGCTGCTCGCCGAGCCTGCCGGGTTCAACTTCGACGCCCCCACCGCGATGGTGGTCCACGAGCTCGCGCTCAACATCGCGGCGAACGGTCCCGTCGAGCACACCACCGACAGCTCCGAGCTCACGGCCGACCGGGCGCTCGTCCTGCTCGAGCCCGGTGCCGACATCCACACCGTCCACGCCGAGCTCGACGCCATGCGGCCCGACCAGCTCTTCACGGCCTCGACCGTCGAAGAGGTCGCCCACGAGACGGTGCGGATGTTCTCCGGCGACGCGGACATCCTCACGGCGTTCGTGCTCGCGTTCGCGGGCATCGCCCTCGTGGTCGCCGCGATCGTCATCTCGAACACCTTCCAGGTGCTCGTGGCGCAGCGCGCCCAGCTGCTCGCGCTGCTGCGGTGCGTGGGCGCTACGCGCCGTCAGGTGCGCGGGTCCGTGATGCTCGAGGCGAGCGTGGTGGGTCTCGTCGCGTCCGCCGTCGGCCTCGGGATCGGGATCCTGCTCGCCCAGGCCGCGCTGTGGATCGTGCCCACGCTCGACCTCGCGGTCCCCGTGCCGAGCACGGTGGCCCTCACGCCCGCCGTCGTCGTCTGGCCCCTCGCGACGGGGACGCTCGTCACCGTGCTCGCGGCCCTCGCACCGGCCAGGATCGCCACCCGCGTGGCTCCGCTCGCCGCCCTGCGACCCATCGAGCTGGTGCCCGTGCGCAAGATCGGGCGTACGCGTCTCGTGCTCGCCCTCCTGGCCGCCGTCGGCGGAGGCCTCGCCCTCGCCGCGGTCACCTGGCTCGCCGTCGCCACGGAGCTGAGCGACCCCACGGCGCTCGTCGCGCTCGGCATCCTTGCCGGTGCTGTCTCGTTCACGGGGATCCTCGTGGGCGCCGTGTACTTCGTGCCCGGCGTGGCGCGACTCCTCGGCAGTGTCGCCGCCCGCCTCGGCGGGGTGCCTGGCAAGATCGCCGCCGCGAACTCCGTGCGCAACCCGCGGCGCACCACGGCCACAGCGTCCGCGCTGCTCATCGGCGCCACCCTCGTGACGATGATGGCCACAGGAGCCGCGACCGCCCGCGACTCGCTCGCCACGCTCATGGACGACAGCTACCCCGTGGACGTCGCCGTGCGCGGCGCGTGGAGCGACACGACCACCCCCACGCTCACGGCCGCCCAGCAGGCCGCCGTCGAGCAGGCCGACGGCGTCGCGAAGGCGGTCCCCGTGCGCGGCAAGCTCGCCGACGTCACCGCGCCTGACGGAGGCGTGTGGTCCGGGTCCGTCATCACCACCGCCCCGGCCACCGAGCTCGCAGCGGTGATGCGCAACGGGGCGAGCAACGTGCCCGAGGTGGGCACCACGGCCGCGCCCGTATGGTTCGACGTCGAGGACGGCGGCACCCTCCAGCTCACGGCTGAGGGCACCACGATCGAGCTCACGAACGACCCGAGCGCGATGGGCCAGCTGTGGCTCGCCGAGGAGGACTTCGACGCGCTGCCGGGCCCTGCCGAGGTCACCGCCATGTGGGTCTCGCTCGAGCCCGGCGTCGACGCCCGCGAGTTCACCGTCACCCTGCGCGACACGTTCACCGAGCTCTCCGCGACCCTCGGGGACGCACCCCCGGAGGTCTCCGGAGCCGCCGTCGAGCGGGCCGGGTACGAGCAGGTCATCGACACGCTGCTCGCGATCCTCGTGGGGCTCCTCGGGGTAGCCGTGATCATCGCCCTCGTGGGGGTGGCGAACACCCTGTCGCTGTCCGTGCTGGAGCGGCGGCGTGAGTCGGCGACCCTGCGGGCGATCGGGCTGCGGCGGGCCCAGCTGCGCGAGATGCTCGCCGTCGAGGGTGTGCTCATCGCCCTGGTGGGGGCCGTGCTCGGTGTGGTGCTCGGGCTCGGCTACGGGTGGTTGGGTTCGGCGCTCCTGCTCGGGGGCTCGGGCGGGCTGACCCTCGCCGTGCCGTGGCGCGACCTCGGGCTCATCCTCGCGATCGCCGTCGCGGCAGGGCTGCTCGCCTCGGTGCTGCCGTCCCGCACGGCCACCCGGACACCCCCGGTCGCGGCCCTCGCCGTCGACTGACCCATCCCCCTTGCGCTGAGCCCGGCAGTTTCCGCTTTGGCAACTGCCGGGCTCGGCGGCGGTGGGGTGGGGCGAGGGGGGCGTGGCGCGGAGTGGTCCACAGGCGGTGAGGGCCGGGCCGACGGCGGGTGCGCTGCTCGGCCATGCTCTGCGACGTGCGCGTCTCCCTGTCCCCCGGCCCCGGCCTGCCCGAGCTCGATCTGGAGCTCGCGGCGGGCGTGACTCTCGACTCGTTGCGACCGCTCCTCGCGGACGTGTCCGGCTGCCCTGCCGCGCGCACCGCCCCGCTCGCGGTGGGCGGGCTCGTGCTCGACGGGACCCACCGCACGGGGACTTTCCCCCTGGTCGCGGGGGCACGGTTGCGCGTGGGGCACACCGAGATGTCCGACGACGGAGACCTCGCAGCCGTGCGCGCCCGGTGGCACGTGGCCGTCGTCGTCGGCCCTGATGCTGGTCGGCTCTGGCCCGTCGCGGGGCGGATCGGCGTCGGGCGTGCTGCGAAGGACACGAGCCTGCAGCTCACCGACCCGTGCGTGTCGCAGTCGCACCTTCAGGTGCGATGCACGGGCAGGCGCGTGCGGGTGCGGGACGTGGGGTCGGCCAACGGGGCGCGGCGGACTCGCGCGTGGGCCCGGCACCGGCTGGGCGGCGTGGTGCCGCGGTGGTGGACCCGGTGGCGGGCCGGTGACCGCGTCAGCCTGGGCGGGAGCGTTCTCGAGCTGCGCGCGTCCGCCGCGGCCAGGGTCTCGACTCGGCGCCCTCGGGCCAGGCTTGGCCGCCGTGCGCTCCTCGCGGGCACCGCCGTGCTGCCCGCCCTAGGCTCGCTCGCCCTCGTCGCGGGCACGGGCAACCCGGCCCTGCTCGCGCTCGGGCTCGCCGGCCCGGCGCTCGCGGGAATCCTCTCGACCCTCCGCCCGTCCGACCCCGCCTCGAACGCCCCTGCCTCGAGCGGTCCGGCCTCGAGCGGCACGTCCGAGCAGGTCGGAGCCGCCGAGACGGGTGCCGCCGTGGACGCGTGCGAGCTGGCCGCGACGGCGGCGCGGGCCGTGCTCGTGGGTGAGCCACCCGAGCCGGGACCCCAGCTGTCCGCGCTGGCTCCCGCCGGGGTGCTCGCCGTCTGCGGGGCGGGCGCGCGCGACGTCGCCGCGACCTTGATCCTCGCGAGCCAACCAGCCGGCGTGGAGGTCATCGGTGCTGGCGGGCCACGTTGGGCCTGGTCGCGGTGGCTCGACAGCGGGCGGATCGCGGCCGGGGACGAGACCGGCCCGCGGGTCGTCGTCGTCGACGGTGCCGAACCCCTGCCGGAGTGGGGCGGCCCGGGGCGCGTCGTCGTCCTCGTGGACCCCGAGCGCGTCCCGTCCTGGTGCACGGCGCGGCTCGACGCGGCGACGGGGACCTGGGACGGGCCCGACGGCGTGCGCGTCCAGGCCGTGCGCCCCGGCTCGCTCGCGTGGGCCCAGAACCAGGCCCGGCGCCTCGCGGGAGTGCGCAGCGTGCGTGCGCTCGGGTCGGGCGGGCTGCCCGACGCCGTGACGCTCGGCGGGCTCGGGCTACCCATGGGTGCCCCCGGGATCCTCGGCGCGTGGGCGAGCGCGGACTCGGGGCTGCGCGCGCTCGTCGGCGCGGGACCGGAGGGGCGCGACGCCGAGGTGGACCTCGCACGCGAGGGCCCGCACGTGCTCGTCGCAGGGACCACGGGCTCGGGGAAGTCCGAGCTGCTGCGCGCGATCGTCACGTCGCTCGCGCTGCGCTACCCGCCCACGGCGCTCGCGTTCGCGCTCGTCGACTTCAAGGGTGGGGCCGGGTTCGGGGCGCTCGCTGGCTTGCCGCACGTGGTGGGGACCGTGACGGACCTCGACGCGCACGAGGCGGCTCGGGCGCTCGGTGGGCTCGCGGCCGAGCTGCGCCGACGCAAGGCACTCCTTGCGCGCGAAGGAGTCGCTGACCTGCGCGAATGGCCCGCCGGCTCGCCCGTCCCGCACCCGGGGCGGCTCGTGGTGGTGATCGACGAGTTCCGCGCGCTCGCCGAGTCGCTGCCCGATCTCATGGGCGCCCTCGAACGCATCGCGACGCAGGGTCGGTCGCTCGGCGTGCACCTCGTGCTCGCGACGCAGCGCCCGTCCGGCGTGGTGAGTGCCGAGCTCCGTGCCAACGTCGCGCTGCGGTTCGCACTGCGCGTCACGGACACCGGGGACTCGAGCGACGTCATCGAGGTGCCCGACGCCGCCCACATCCCGCCGTCATTGCCCGGGCGGGCGCTCTTGCGGCGCGGCCCGGGGCCTATCGAGGAGCTCCAGGTGGCGCAGGTGGGCCTCGGCGACCCCCCGGTCCGCCTCGCCCCCTCGAGTCACGCCACCGCGCCCACCCCTCCCGCTGAGATAGGCAGTTCGGTCCTCACCGCCCTTCCGATAGAGGACCCAAGTCAAGGAGCCGACTTCGATACCCAGCTCGTGGCCGCCGTCCACGAAGCGGCTGCGGGATGGCGGCGAGGGGCTCAGCGACCGGGCGCACCGTGGCTCCCCGCGCTTCCGACCGAGCTCACGCTCGGCGAGCTGTCGCACTGGACCGCACCCGAACAGCCCGACGCGGACACCCTCCCCTTCGGTCTCGCCGACGTACCCGAGCAGCAGCGGCGCGAGGTCGCCGCGTGGGACCCGGGCGCGGGGCACCTGCTCGCCGTCGGCGGACCGGCGTCGGGCCGCTCGACCCTCCTGGTCACGCTCGGCACCGTCGCGCTCTCCCGCGGGTGGGCCGTGCACGCGGTGGGTCTGCCCGCGGACGTCTGGCCAGGCGATCACGCGCTACTCCACGGTCTGGGCACGGTGTGCGGCCCGGAGGATCCGCGTCGTCTCGCACTGCTCGTGACCTTGTTGCGGGAGGCGCCGCCGCGCACCCTGCTCCTGGTCGACGACGCCGCCGAGGCGTGGCGAGCCCTCGAGCACGTCGCGCGCGGTGGCGGGGCCGAGCGATTCGCCGAGCTGTTGC
>JAAYZM010000205.1 GCA_012514835.1 Actinomycetales bacterium | reverse complement strand
GAGGAACCGGTGCTCCGCCGCGTCTACGACGCGCTGTCGGAGCTGCCCGAGGACTTCACCCCGCACCCGAAGCTGGCCAAGCAGCTCGCCGCCCGCGACTCGATGTTCGCCGAGGGGAAGGTCGACTGGGCGCTCGCGGAGGCGTTCGCGTTCGGCAGCCTCCTGCACGAGGGCACCTCGATCCGCCTCGCCGGCCAGGACACGCGCCGCGGCACCTTCTCGCACCGCCACTCGACGCTGTTCGACTACGAGAACGGCCACGAGTACGTGCCCCTGTCGAAGGTCGCGGACGAGTCCGGGTCGAAGCTGTGGATCTACGACTCGCTGCTCAGCGAGTACGCCGCGCTCGGCTTCGAGTACGGCTACTCCGTGAAGAGCCCGGACGTGCTGGTGATGTGGGAGGCGCAGTTCGGCGACTTCGCGAACGGCGCGCAGATCATCATCGACCAGTTCGTCGTGGCGGCCGAGGACAAGTGGGGCCAGACCTCCGGCCTCGTGATGCTGCTGCCCCACGGGTACGAGGGCCAGGGCCCGGAGCACTCCTCCGCCCGCCTCGAGCGGTTCCTCACGCTGTGCGCCGAGGACAACATCCAGGTCTGCCAGCCCACGACCGCCGCGCAGTACTTCCACCTGCTCCGGCGCCAGATCCGTCGCAGCGTGCGCAAGCCGCTGATCGTGTGCACCCCGAAGTCGGGCCTGCGCGACCGCCGCTGGCGCTCCCCCGTCGAGGCGCTCACGCGCGGCTCGTTCGAGGAGCTGCTCGGTGACACCTCCGACGCGCTCGACGCGTCGACGGTGGAGCGGGTGATCCTCGCGTCCGGCAAGGTCGCCCAGGAGGCGACGGCGATGCGCGACGAGCTGCGCGCGAACGTCGCGGTCGCCCGGGTCGAGCAGCTCTACCCGTGGCCGTACGAGGCGATCGCCAAGGAGCTGGCGCGGTTCCCCAACGCCACCGAGCTGATCTGGCTGCAGGAGGAGCCCGAGAACATGGGCCCCTGGAACTTCGTCAAGGGCCGCCTGTACGAGGCGCTCGGCGATCGCTTCGAGATCCGGCGGATCAGCCGGCCCGACGAGGCGAGCCCCGCGACGGGCAGCCACGCGATCCACGCCCAGGAGCAGCACATGATCCTGGCCGCCGCGTTCGCGCCGCTCGAGGACAAGCCCACCGAGTTCACCTGACCGGCGAGCGCGCCCGGGGATCAGCGCAACGGGATGCCGAGCACGCGCTCGAGCTCGGCGAGGGCGTCGTCGGGGTCGACGACCTTGATCGTCGTCATGCCCATCGCCCTCGCCGGCTTGAGGTTGATGCCGAGGTCGTCGAGCAGCACGGCCTCGTGGGCCTCGACCCCGAGCCGCTCGAGCGTGAGCTCGTAGAACCGCGGCTCGGGCTTGCGGCAGCCGACGACCGAGGACTCGACCACGACGTCGAAGTGGTCGAGCAGCTCCGCGAAGCTGCCGCCACTCGACCACGACTCGCGGCCCGACACGACGTTGTTGGTCACCAGCGCGGTCGCGAAGTGCTCGTGGCACCGACGGACCGCCTCGACCATCTGCGGGCGCAGCTCGCCCGCGAGGCAGCCGATCACCTCGTGGCCGTCGACGGTGTGGCCGAGCGCCGCCGCCTCCGCCTCGAACGCGTCCACGAACTCCTCGAGCGTCAGCTCGTTCCGCTCGAAGCGCGCCCACGCGTTCGTGTCCGGGTCGGTCGCGTTGATCCGCCGGATCAGGCCCTCGGGCAACCCGGCGCGCCGTTCGTACTCGGCGAACGCGTCGAAGGGTGAGGTGAGGATGACCCCGCCGAAGTCGAACAGCACCGCTCGCATCCCGCGCAGCGTAGGACCCTCATACCCCATAGGGGTATGAGGGTCCGCGCATCGGCGCGCCGCGCGAGCCACCATTTCCGCCGCTTCGACCGCGAAGCCTGATTCACTACTAACTCGTCATGGCCCACTCCCACCTCGTCGTCGACGGATCCAACATCGCCACTGAGGGCCGGACGTCGCCCTCGCTCGCCCAGCTCGACGAGGCGGTCAGGGACTTCACGCGCGAGCACCACTTCGACAACGTCGTCGTGGTCGTCGACGCGACGTTCGCGCATCGCATCGACGCCTCCGAGCGCGCGGAGTACGAGGAGGCGGTCGCCGCGGGTGAGATCCTCACCCCGCCCGCGGGTGCGGTGGGCCGTGGCGATGCGTTCGTGCTCGAGATCGCGGACCGGTCGGGCGCGACGGTGCTGTCCAACGACTCCTTCCAGGAGTTCCACGCGAAGTACGAGTGGCTCTTCGAGGACGGCCGCCTCTGGGGTGGCAAGCCGGTGCCGGGCGTCGGTTGGGTGTTCGTCCCGCGCGTGCCGGTGCGCGGGCCCGTGTCCCGTCGCGCGATACGCGACGCGAAGAAGGAGCCGATCGGCGGGCAGCCCGGCGCGTCGAAGGACGCGTCCAAG
>JAAYZM010000204.1 GCA_012514835.1 Actinomycetales bacterium | reverse complement strand
GCCGTGGAGCCGGTGAACGCCACCTTGTCCACGCCCGGGTGCCCGACGAGCGCCTGCCCGGTCGCGCCGGCCCCGGTGATGATGTTGACCACGCCCGGGGGCAGCTCGGCCTGCTGGCAGACCTCGGCGAACAGCAGCGCCGTCAGCGGCGTCGTCTCCGCGGGCTTGAGCACCACGGTGTTGCCCGTCGCGAGGGCCGGGGCGATCTTCCACGCGAGCATGAGCAGCGGGAAGTTCCACGGGATCACCTGCGCGGCGACGCCGTGCGGCCGGGGGTCGCGCCCGAAGCCGGCGTGCTCGAGCTTGTCCGCCCAGCCCGCGTAGTAGAAGAAGTGCGCGGCGGCCGTGGGGACGTCCACGTCGCGCGACTCGCGGATCGGCTTGCCGTTGTCGAGGGTCTCGAGCACGGCGAACTCGCGGGCCCGCTCCGCGAGGAGGCGGGCGATCCGGTACAGGTACTTCGCGCGCTCGGAGCCGGGCATGCGGCTCCACACCTTGTCGTACGCGCGCCGCGCGGCGGCCACGGCCCGGTCGATGTCCGCCTCGCCCGCCTCGGCGACGTCCGCGAGGACCTCTTCCGTGGCGGGGTTGATCGTCTTGAAGGTGGTGCCCTCGGCCGGGTCCGTGAACTTCCCGTCGATGAACAGCCCGTACGACGACGCGATGTCGACGACGGCGCGGGACTCGGGGGCCGGTGCGTACTCGAAGCTCATGTCTCCTGCTCTCAGCTGACCGTGACGTAGTCGGGGCCCCAGTAGTGGCCGGTGCGCAGCTTGGACCGCTGCATGAGCACGTCGTTGAGGAGCGACGATGCGCCGAAGCGGAACCAGTCCGGGTCGAGCCAGTCCTCCCCGAGCGTCTCGTTGACGGCCACGAGGTACTTGATCGCGTCCTTGCTGGTCGAGATCCCGCCCGCGGGCTTCACGCCGACCTGCGTGCCCGTGGTCTCGCGGAAGTCACGGACGGCCTCGAGCATGATGATCGTGACCGGCAGCGTCGCGGCGGGCTGGACCTTGCCCGTGCTCGTTTTGATGAAGTCGGCACCCGCGAGCATCGCGAGCCATCTCGCGCGGCGCACGTTGTCGTACGTCGCGAGCTCGCCCGTCTCGAGGATGACCTTGAGGTGCGCCTCGGCACCGTCCGCCCGGCACGCCTCGCGCACCGCGAGGATGTCCTCGAACACCTTCGAGTACTGGCCGGACAGGAACGCACCGCGGTCGATCACCATGTCGATCTCGTCGGCGCCCTGTGCCACGGCCTCGCGCGTGTCCGCGAGCCGCACCGCGAGCGACGCACGGCCCGAGGGGAAAGCCGTCGCGACGGCCGCGACGTTCACCCCGGTGCCCTCGAGCGCCTCCTTGGCGACGTGCACGAGGTCCCCGTAGACGCACACGGCCGCGGGGCGGGGGCACGACGGGTCCTGCGGGTCGGGCGTGCGGGCCTTCGCGGCGAGCGTGCGGACCTTGCCCGGGGTGTCCGCGCCCTCGAGCGTGGTGAGGTCGATCATCGACACGATCGTGTCGAGCGCCCACTGCTTCGACGTCGTCTTGATCGAGCGGGTCCCGAGCATGGCCGCCCGGCCGTCCGCGCCGACCTTGTCGACGCCCGGCAGACCGTGCAGGTAGCGGGCGAGCGTGGCGTCCGTGAGCTCGCTCGCCCCCACCACGTCGCGAGCCCTCGTCAGGACCTGGTCGGAGGAAGCACCGTCGGTGCGCGTCTGGCTCGATGCGCTGGCTGTCATCACGCCATCCTAGTCCGGCCGCGCCGCGCGCGTACCGCCCGGTAACGCCCGCCGATCAGCGCGCGTACAGCACGAGACGGGTGCGGTTGAGGTCCGGGTCGCCGTCGGGCGTCGGCTCCGTGAGGTACTCCTCGACCGTGTCGCCGCGGGCCTCGAGCCCTTCGGCCCGGAGCCGCTCGACGAGCGCCTCCCACGTGCGCACGAGGGAGTCGTAGCCGCCCACGTGCACCCCGACGACGGCGGTCCCGCCGGGGATCTCGACGGCCTCGACCTCTCCCGCGAGCGGGCCGGACGCGATCCCGCGCACGTCGAACCCCGCCGCGACGTCGACCGGGTCGGCGCTCGGGTCGTCCGCGCCGTGCATCCACGCGAGCGCGGGACCCACGGGACCCGTCCCTGCAGCCGTGATCGCCGCGATGACGTCGGTGTAGACCGAGTCGTAGAAGGACACGAGCTCCGCGGCGGGCACCCGGCGCCGCACGAGGGCGACGAGACGCGCGGGCTCGGTCGAGATCTCGGTGTCCATGGCGCCATCCTTCACTGGGAGCCACCCGAGCGCCACGCGAGCCCTAGAGCCCCAGCGTCGCTCGCAGCTCGACCTTGAGCGCCTCGAGCCGCTCGCGCGCAGCCCGCCGGGCGTCCGTGACCTCGTCGTCGGACGCGTCCGGGTCGAGCGGCGCGATGACCTCGAGGTAGCACTTGACCTTGGGCTCGGTGCCAGAGGGCCGGATGATGACGCGCGTGCCGTCCTCGGCCACGAGGCGCAGCCCCTCGGTGGGCGGCAGCCCGAGCCGCTCGGTGTCCGTCCCGAGCGTGAGGTCCACGGCCTCGACCACGGGCGAGCCCACGAGCGAGGACGGCGGGTCCGCGAGCACGCGGGTCATCGTGGCACCGATGAGCGCGAGGTCCGCGAAGCGCGCGGAGAGCTGGTCGGTGAGGTAGAGCCCGTGACGCCGGGCCAGGTCATCGAGCGCCCCGACCAGGGAGCTGCCGGACTCCTTGAGCCGGTCCGCGAGCTGCGCGGCGACCACGGCGGCGCTGATCCCGTCCTTGTCCCGCACCAGCTCGGGGGCCACGCAGTACCCGATCGCCTCTTCGTAGCCGAACACGATGTCCGGCACGCGGGCGATCCACTTGAACCCGGTGAGCGTCTGCGCGTGCTGAAGCCCCGCGGCGGCCGCGATGCGGCCGAGGAGCCGCGAGGAGACGATCGAGGAGGCGAGGACGGCCGACGACGGCGAGCCGCCGCTCGTCACCCGTCGAGCGACCTCGGCCCCGAGCAGTGCCCCGAGCTCGTCGCCGTGCAGCATGCGCCACGAATCGACCCGCGGGTCGAACGCGGCGAGGGCGCACCGGTCCGCATCGGGGTCGTTCGCGATGACGAGGTCGGCACCGACGGACTCCGCGAGGGCGAGCGCGAGGTCGATCGCGCCGGGCTCCTCGGGGTTGGGGAAGGAGACGGTGGGGAACTCGGGGTCCGGCTCGGCCTGCTCGGGCACCACGTGCACGTCGTGGAACCCCGCGCGGCGCAGCGCCTCGGCGACGACGGCGCCACCGACCCCGTGCAACGGTGTCGTGACGATACGCAGGTCCCGCGTCTCGCCGTCGGACAGGCCTGCGACCCCCGTGAGGTACTCCTCGAGGATCTCCTCCCCGAGCACGGTCCACCCGGACTCGACGCGCGGGACGTCCGCGACGGACCGCACGGCCGCGATGGCCCGCGCGATCTGGGCGTCGTGCGGCGGCACGATCTGCACACCGCGCCCGGCCTCCTCGACCACCTCGCCACCGAGGTAGACCTTGTAGCCGTTGTCCTGCGGCGGGTTGTGGGAGGCCGTGACCATGACGCCCGCGTCCGCCTCGAGGTGGCGCACGGCGAACGCGAGCACGGGGGTGGGCAGCGGCGAGGGGAGCAGCATCGCCTCGACCCCGGCCGCCGTGGCCACCGCGGCGGTGTCGCGCGCGAAGACGTCGGAGTTGTGCCGGGCGTCGAAACCGATCACGAGGCGCGGCACGCGACCCGTGGGCACGACGGCGAGCAGGTGGTCCACGAGCCCGCGCGCGGCCCGGATCACCACGGCCCGGTTCATGCGGTGCGGCCCCCCGCCGAGCGCGCCGCGCAGCCCGGCCGTGCCGAACTGGAGCAGGCCCGTGAAGCGGTCCTCGAGGGCGTCCCAGTCGGACGCGTCGAGGAGCGTCTGGAGCTCTGCGGCCGTGGCCTCGTCCGGGTCGTCCGCGATCCACTCGCGCACGACCTCGGCGAGCTCGGCGGTCTCCGCCTCGGTGAGCATTCAGATCCTCCGCGTGATCTCGGCGAGCAGCGCGCTGATGCGTGGACCGGCGTCACGGCCGGCCTCGAGGACCTCCTCGTGGGACAGGGCCGTGGCGCTGATCCCCGCCGCGAGGTTGGTCACGAGCGACAGGCCCAGCACCTCGAGCCCCGCGTGCCGGGCCGCGATCGCCTCGAGCGTCGTGGACATGCCCACGAGGTCGCCGCCCAGGATCCCGGCCATGCGTACCTCGGCCGGGGTCTCGTAGTGCGGCCCGCGGAACTGCACGTAGACGCCCTCGTCGAGCGAGGCGT
>JAAYZM010000203.1 GCA_012514835.1 Actinomycetales bacterium | reverse complement strand
GCTGCACGCGCGGTGGAACCCGGTCCCGGGCCGGTTCAAGGACTACATCGCGATGCCCAAGTTCAACCTCTACCAGTCGCTGCACACCACCGTGATCGGCCCGGGCGGCAAGCCCGTGGAGATCCAGATCCGCTCGCACGAGATGCACCGGCGTGCGGAGTACGGGGTCGCCGCGCACTGGAAGTACAAGGAGAGCGCGAAGAGCGCGGCCGCGGGGCGCGAGGAGGCCGCGGAGATGCCGTGGCTGCGCCAGCTCGTGGACTGGCAGCGCGAGACGGCGGACCCGGGGGAGTTCCTCGACTCGCTGCGCTTCGAGATCGCCGGCGCGGAAGTGTACGTCTTCACGCCCAAGGGTGAGGTCGTGGCGCTGCCCGCCGGTTCCACGCCCGTGGACTTCGCCTATGCGGTGCACACCGAGGTGGGGCACCGCACGATGGGTGCCCGCGTCAACGGTCGCCTCATCCCGCTCGACTCGACGCTCGAGAACGGCGACGTGGTCGAGGTCCTCACCTCGAAGTCGGAGACGGCCGGACCGAGCCACGACTGGCTGACCTTCGTGCGCAGCCCCCGGGCGCGCAACAAGATCCGCCAGTGGTTCTCGAAGGAGCGCCGCGAGGAGGCTCTCGAGCAGGGCAAGGACGCGATCGCAAAGGCGATGCGCAAGCAGAACCTGCCGCTCCAGCGCATGGCGTCCCACGAGTCGCTGCTCGCCGTGGCGACCGAGCTGCGCTACGCGGACGTCTCGGCGCTGTACGCCGCGATCGGCGAGGGGCAGATCTCTGCCGCGAGCGTGGTCGCGAAGCTCGTCCAGTCGCTCGGCGGCGAGTCGGGCGCGGAGGAAGATCTCGCGGAGACCACGCGCCCGGGCCGCGACTCGCGCCGCGTGCGCACGGGCGACCCCGGGGTGATCGTCAAGGGCGTCGACGACATCTGGGTCAAGCTCGCCAAGTGCTGCACGCCCGTTCCCGGTGACGAGATCGTCGGGTTCATCACGCGCAGCCAGGGCGTGAGCGTGCACCGCTCGGACTGCTCCAACGTCGAGGGCCTGCGCGCCCAGCCCGAGCGGATGGTCGAGGTCGAGTGGACGCAGGGCAGCGCCACGCTGTTCCTCGTGCAGATCCAGGTCGAAGCGCTCGACCGGTCACGACTGCTCTCGGACGTGACCCGGGTGCTCTCGGACCACCACGTGAACATCCTGTCCGGGTCCGTGTCGACCTCGAACGACCGCGTGGCCATCTCGCGCTTCGTGTTCGAGATGGCTGAGCCCTCGCACCTCCAGCAGCTCCTCGCCGCAGTGCGCAAGATCGACGGCGTGTTCGACGCCTACCGGATCACCGGCTCGCGGACCGATGCCGCGAGCCGGGTCAACTAGGACCGGTACCGGTCAGGAGCCGTCCGCGGCCTTCTGGATCTGCGTGAGCCACGAGCGGCGCGCGTCGAGGGCGGCCTGAGCCTCGGCGATCTTGCGCTTGTCGCCCTTGGCCTCGGCGTCAGCAAGATCCTGCTCGAGGTTGGCGATCGCTACCTCGAGCTGAGAGAGCGCACCTTCGGCACGCGCCTTCGTCTCGGGGTTCGAGCGCTTCCACTCGGCCTGGTCCGCATCGCGCACCGCCTGCTCGACGGCGCGCATGCGGCCCTCGACACGCTGCACGTCCCCGCGCGGGACCTTGCCCGCGGCGTCCCAGCGGTCCTGGAGCGTCCGCAGAGCATTCTGCGCGGCCTGCAGGTCCTTGACGGGCACCAGCTTCTCGGCCTCGGCGAGAACCTGCTCCTTGACCTCGAGGTTCGCGCGGTACTCCTCGTCCGTCGCGGCGTTCGCGGCGTCGCGTGCTGCGAAGAACGTGTCCTGGGCCGCCCGGAACTTGGCCCACAGGGCGTCGTCGTCCTTGCGGCTCGCCCGGCCCGCGGCCTTCCACCGGGTCATGAGGTCGCGGTAGGCGCCCGTCGTCGGACCCCACTCGGTGCTCGACTGGAGCTTCTCCGCCTCGACGACCAGTTCTTCCTTGACCCGCTTCGCGGACGTGTTGCGCGTCTCGAGCTCGGAGAAGTAGTGCCGACGGTTGCGGTCGAACGTGGTGCGAGCCGCGGAGAACCGCTTCCAGAGCGCGTCCTCGGCACCGCGGTCGATGCGCGGACCCGACTGCTGAGCGGACTTCCACCGGTCCAGGAGCTCGCGCAGCGCCTCGCCCGACTGCTTCCACTGCATGCGCTCGGGGTCGCGGGCGGCGATCGCCTCGGCCTCCTCGATGAGCGTGGTGCGAGCGGCGAGCGCCTCCTCCTTCGCGGCGGCGCGGGCCGCCTCGGCGACCGCGCGACGCTCGGCGGCCACCTCTCGCAGGGCGTCGAGCCGCGTGCGGAGCTCGGCGAGGTCGCCGACGGCGGACGGTTCGGTGGTCTCTTCCGTCAGCTTCTCGAGCGTCTGGTCGATCTCCTTGACGGACAGGTCCGTCGCGCCGAGGCGCGCCTCGAACAGCGTGACCTTGGCGTTGAGATCGAGGTAGCGGCGCACGTAGAACGCAAGCGCGTCCTCGGACGTGGCTTCCGGCATCTGGCCGACGGCGCGCTCCTCGGTGCCCTCCGTGACGTAGACAGTGCCGTCCTCGGCCACCCGGCCGAAGGTCGCGGCGCGCGCGGCCTCGGCGGCGTCGGCCGGCGGGGCGACCGGCGCGGGCGCGGTGGCCGCAGGGGCGGCGGTTGCGCTCGGGCGCGGTGTGGGCCGCGGGCGGGGGAGCGCGGACGGCTTCGGGACCGCCGAAGGCTTCGGCGCGGGCTTCTCGGCCGCAGGGGCCTCCGGCGCGGCCCCCTCCGGCGCGGACTCCGGTGCAGGAGCCTCCTCGACGGATGCCTCGACGGCCTCGGCGGCGGGTGCCTCCTCGACGGGTGCCTGAGTCTCCTCGGTGGCCACCGTCGTGGGAGCGTCGACCTGCTCGACGGTCTCGGCTGCGTGCTCTTCGGTTCCTGGCGTCTCGGTCACTGGACCTGCACCCCTTCGATGATGACTTCGGACGCGGGGGCAACTCCGTCTGCCCCGTTGCCTTCGTCGGCGATGGCTTGCACCACGTCGAGGCCCGACGTGATCTGGCCAAACACGGTGTACCCGCCCGCGGAGTCGGACGGGATCGGTGAATCCTCGTACACGAGGAAGAACTGCGAACCCATGGAGTACTGGTCATTGCCCACGCGCGCCATCGCGATGGTGCCGGCCGGGTAGACGCTGTCGGACGGCGCGTTCTCGACCGGGCCCCAGTCGTACCCGGGGCCACCGGTGCCGGTGGCGTCGGGGTCGCCGCACTGCAGGATGTAGATGCCGCTCGTCACGAGGCGGTGGCACTGCGTGTCGTCGAAGAACCCGTCGGCGGCGAGGGTCACGAAGTTGGCGACGGCCTGCGGGGCGGCGGCACCGTCGAGCTCGATCCCGATCTCACCCTGGTTCGTGGTGAGGGAGCCCGTCCACGTGCGGTTCTCGGCGAGGTCCGGGGAGGGCACGAGCTCGGAGTTCGTCGGCTCAACTGCGGGCTCCGTCGGAGTAGGGCTCGGCGTCACCTGCGACTGCGGCGTGGTCTCCGGCTGGTTGAGCAGCACCGTCGCCGTGACGCCCAGCGTGAGGACGAGGGCACCCACCACGACGAGACCGACCGTGCGCTGCCGCCGTCGGACCTTGTCCCGGGCGGCCCTCGCCTCCTGGTACTTGGCGTAGCGGCGTCGCGCGGCCTCGCGCTCCCGCTTGCTCGAAGCCAACCCTCGCTCCTTCGGTGTCGCGGGCACGGCGATGCCGCTCCGCAGGTCGGATGTCCGTGGACAGTCTAGGCAAAGTGCGGCCCGTCAGAACCCTCACGGGACGCTCTGAGGTCACGGTCCTATATCGGTCGTGCCGCTCGCATACCCTGGGCTCGTGCTCGTCCTGACGATCGTCGCGCCCGTGTTCGCCACGAACTGCTACGTGGTCGCCCCGGCGTCCGGGCACGAGTGCATCGTGATCGACGCCGGGGCCGGGGTGGCCGAGCCCGTCGCGGCCGCCGTCGCGGAGCACGGACTCACGCCCGTCGCCGTCCTCGCGACGCACGGGCACGTGGACCACACGTGGGACGCCGCGGACCTGTGCGAGCGCTTCGACGTGCCCCTGCGCCTCCACGAGGCGGACGTGTACCGGCTCGCCGACCCGTTCGGCACTCTCGGCGGGGGAGCGCTCGTGGCCGCGCTCGCCCAGCTCGGCCTGCACGGCGACGACTACCGGGCGCCCGCCCGCGTGGAGCCGGTCAGCACGCCGCACCGAGGACAGTCGCGCCTCGAGCTCGCCGGCCTGCCGGTGACCTGGCTGCACGCGCCCGGGCACACGCAGGGCGCGAGCCTGGTGAGCGTGCCGAGGGCGCCGTCGTCGTCGTCGGACCTCGTGCGTGCGGAAGGCTTCCCGCGTGACCTGCACCCCTCCCGGACCGTGTTCAGCGGCGACGTGCTGTTCGCCGGGACCATCGGGCGCACGGACCTGCCCGGCGGCGACGACGCCGAGATGGCCACGACCCTCGCCGAGCCCGTCGGTACGCTCGCGGGTGACGTCCTCGTGCTCCCCGGG
>JAAYZM010000202.1 GCA_012514835.1 Actinomycetales bacterium | reverse complement strand
GACTTCGAGGGGTCGCGGTACGTGTACTCGATCGCGCGGGACGCGCTGTTCGAGCTGCCCGTCGCAGGCGGCATGAGCCGCATCTACGCCAACGCGCACCAGGTCCACTGGGAGCAGGAGGGTGAGGCCCCCGACGACGTGCTGAGGCTCGTAGCCCAGGTCACTGTGCCCTGACCAGCCCACCGCGCTGACGCGGCGCAAGCCGCGGAGCCGTGAGCGTCGACGCGGGAGCGGGCCGATCGCGTGGTGCCCATGGCATGAGCCGCGGGTGGAAGGATGTGGACGTGCAGAACTACCCCGGTCGCGTCGTCGTCGACCTCGAGGCGATCGCCTCGAACGTGCGCACGCTCGACGCCGGGACCACGGCCCAGGTCATGGCGGTCGTCAAGGCTGACGCCTATGGGCACGGTCTGGTGCCGGCATCCCGAGCCGCCAGGGCCGGTGGGGCGGCGTGGCTCGGTGCGGCGCAGGTCTCCGAGGCGCTCGCTCTGCGTGCTGCGGGGGACACCGGTCGGATCCTGACGTGGCTCTACGCCCCGGGCGCGCCGCTGCGCGAGGCCGTCGAGGCCGACATCGACGTCGCGATCGCCGCGCCGTGGAACGTCGCCGCCCTCGTCGACGCGGCTCGGACGGCAGGGCGCACGGCGCGCGTGCAGATCAAGGTCGACACAGGGCTGGGCCGCAACGGGGTCACGCCCGGCCAGCTGCCCGAGGTGCTCGACGCCGCGATGCGCGCCCAGGCCGAGGGTGCGATCGCCGTCGTCGGCGTGTTCTCCCACTTCGCGTTCGCCGACGCCCCCGCCCACCCCACGGTGCTCGCCCAGGCCGAGGAGTTTGCGCGCGCGGTCGAGGCCGTGGAACGCGCCGGGGCCCGGCTCGAGGTGCGCCACCTCGCCAACTCGGCGGCGACCGTGACGAACCCCGGCGTGCACTACGACCTCGTGCGGCCCGGGATCGCCGTCTACGGGCTCTCTCCTGTCCCCGAGCTGTCCTCGTCCGCGGAGCTCGGCCTCGTCCCCGCCATGACGTTCGAGTCCGAGCTGGCTGCGGTCAAGCCACTTCCTGCGGGGCACGGGATCTCCTACGCGCACCAGTACACGACGACGGAGGACACCGTCATGGGGCTCGTCCCGCTCGGGTACGCCGACGGCGTGCCACGGCACTGCTCGGGCACGGATGGCCAGCTCGGAGCGCCCGTGCGGGTGGGTGGGCGCGACCTCGCGATCGCGGGGCGGGTGTGCATGGACCAGCTCGTCGTCGACCTCGGTCCCGGTGCACACGAGACCGAGGGTGAGTGCGTCGAGCTCTTCGGCACGGGCGTCGGCGGTGGCCCGACGGCCCAGGACTGGGCGGATGCCGCCGGGACCATCTCCTACGAGATCGTGACGCGGATCGGCACGCGCGTCCCCCGCTCCTACCTGCCCGTCGCCGCACCCGCTTCCCCCGAGAGGCGCGCGGTGCCCCGCGAGGCCGGCGCCGTGCTCGCCGAGACCGGCACTCCCGTCGCGGAGCCTCGTCCGTGAGCCAGTACTCCGCGACCCTGCAGGTCGAGCTGACCGACGCTGATGCCGCTCGCGCCTACGGCCGGTCGCTCGCCACCGTGCTGGGCGCGGGGGACCTCGTGCTGCTGACCGGCCCGCTCGGCGCCGGGAAGACGACCTTGGCGCAGGGCATCGGGGCGGGGCTCGGTGTGCGCGGTCAGGTCGCGAGCCCGACGTTCATCATCGCGCGTGTCCATCCGTCGCTCGGGGAGGGCCCGTCGCTCGTGCACGTGGATGCCTACCGGCTCGAGTCGCTCGACGACCTCGAGGCGCTTGACCTCGACGCGAGCCTCGAGGAGTCGGTGACCGTGGTCGAGTGGGGCGAGGGTCTTGCCGAGGTGCTCGCCGAGGACCGCCTCGAGATCACGATCGAGCGTC
>JAAYZM010000201.1 GCA_012514835.1 Actinomycetales bacterium | reverse complement strand
TGCGCCGCACCGAGTACATGCGCCGCACGGGAACGCCCATCTGGATCGGGGAGTTCGGGCCCATGCTGCCCAACCTCGACGCCGAGCCGTGGCGCCTGCAGCTGCTGCGCGACCAGCTCGAGATCTACCGCGAGCACGACGCGAGCTGGGCGCTGTGGACGTACAAGGACGTCGGGCTGCAAGGGCTGCGGACGGTCGACCCCGCGAGCGGTTACCTCACGCGCATCGCCGACGTGCTCGCGGCCAAGGAGCGCCTCGGCGTCGACTCGTGGGGCGGGTCCGACGCGGGCGTGCGGGACATCCTCGACCCGATCGATGCCCTCTTCGACCGCGAGTTCCCCGACTACCACCCGTGGCCGTGGGGACGCCGCCCGCACATCGCCGTGCTCGTACGGCACATCCTGCTCGCCGAGCCGCTCGCCGAGGAGTGGGCCGACAGGTTCCGCGGCGTGACACCTGAGCAGGCCGCCGAGCTCGGCCGCGACTTCTCGTTCGCGCGCACGCACGAGCGCACGCCGCTCGCCGACCTGCTCCGCTCCCACATCGCCGAGTCCTGACCCCACCCGCCCCCACATCCCCGCGAGGTCGTGAGGATCCGGCGAGGTCGTGGCTGAGAGGTCACGTACGGGCCGGATCCTCACGACCTCGGCGGTGGGAGGGAGGGGCGGGTCAGTGGTGGGGCGGGATGAAGCGCGGGGTCGGAGCCGGGTCGGGCTGCGGCCCGGCGGGCGTGATCTCGAGGCGCGCGTTCGGTTCGAGCTCGACGGGCCACGAGCCCGACGGCGTCGTCACCGTCCCGCGCACCGTCCCGGCCGCGAGGCCGACGACGGCGAGCGGCTCACCTGCGCGGTCCGTCTCGAGTCGCGCACCGCGCGGGAAGGACGCGAGCTGCGCACCGTCACGCCAGACGACGACCTGCTCGTCGTCGCCCGCGAGCTCGAACCGGGCACCGTCGATGTCGCGTGCGTAGGCCACGGCCGTCGCGCGCGCGGCCCCGTCGAGGCGCGTCGGGGTGAGCCCGGAGAACCACACCGCGCCGTCGGGCCGCGGCAGGATCCCGAAGGTCCGCTCGACCGCGTCGAGGAACCACAGGATCCCGGGCGAGTAGCGCTCGCCGTATGCCGCCTCGCCCGACCACGGGTCGAGGCACTGCGGGAAGCGGTCCGCCTCCGCGAGCGCGGTCAGCACGGGGCCGGCGATCAGGGCGAGCTCGGCGACGTGCCCATGCTGCTCGAAGGCGTGCGGGGCCCGCACGAGCGTGAGGAAGTTGACCGGCCCGCCCCACGAGTTGCGCGCGGCGTTGGCCTCGAAGCGCGGGTCGTCGAGCGCGAGCGAGGTGAGCCCGTAGTGGGCGAGGAACTTGCGCGTGTGCATGAGGTAGCGCTCGAGCGCCGCCGTGAAGAGCGCGTCGTCGCCGATCTCACACGCGAGCACGCGCAGCAGCACGTCGGACTCGATGCGCACGAGGTCACCGCCCGCGGCGCGGTCGTACCACGTGCCGTCGCCGGCGTGCCAGCAGTGCTCGGCCAGGGCGGCACGGGAGCGGTGCGCCGCCGCGCGCCACGCTGCACCGTCGTGGGGGACGGCACCGTCGCTCCCGGCGACACCATCACCGGTCCGCGTCTGCTCGCCCGTGGGGGAAGCGAGCTCGTCCGCGATGCGCGCGAGGTAGTCGCGCTGGCACGCGACGTTCGCCGTGAGGTCCGGGGCGATGAGGGGGAGGCGGGGGACGAGCGGGTCGAAGCGCGCCGCGTCGGAGTGCAGCGGCCGCTCGGGCAGGAACCAGAAGCGTGGCGAGCCGTCGTGGCCGGTGTCGAACGTCCCGAAGGCCTCGACAGCACCCGTGCCCCGGGTGTCGCGGTGCGCTGCGAGCCACGCGTCGTGGCGGGCCATCGCGTCGTACATCGTGCGCAAGTACGCCAGGTCGGAGCGGCCCGTGAGCAGGTAGTGGTGCCACACGCAGCGCGCGAGCGGGGTGACCATCTGGATCTGGCTGAACGCCGGGCCGTCGGCCGTGACCTTGTACGGCAGCAGCCCGTCCTCGCGCTGGTGGCGCGCGAGCAGCAGGTGCGTCGCGCGCGTGACCGCGGGGGCGAATCGGTCGAGCAGCTCGGCGTTGATCGTCGCGGTCGACTCGATCCACGCGCCGGGGTACGGACCGCCCTCCCACAGCACGGGCTCGTCCCCCTCGACGAGCGGCCGCACGCAGTGCGCAAGGTCGACGACGGCGTCGTCCCAGCGCGTCTCGAGCGTTCCGCCCACCGCGGCGAAGGCGACCCCGGCCTCGGCAAGACCCGCGGCGAGCGCACCGGCCCCGCCGTCGGCGGCTCCCGCGAGCCGTGGCGCGGTGCGCTCACGCTCACGCAGGCGGGCGCGGGCCTCGTCGATCGCAGTCATGTGCTCATCCTGCCGTTCGGGGTCGGACAGCGCTGTGGGCGGCACCTCGGGGGGAGGGGTGCCGCCCACAGCAGGGGGGAAAGCGTCAGCCGGCGGCCAGCGCGTCGCCGAGCTCCTGGATCCACTGCGCCGCGCCGTCGGCGGGCGTCGTGCGACCGAAGATGATGTCGGACTCGATGCGCTGGGTCAGCTCGTTGAGGATGCCGCCACCCGCGGGCTGCGGGGGAGCGACGACACCGCCCTCGAGCACCTTCTGCAGGTAGGCCGCGGCGAGCGCGTCCTCGGTGCCGAGCAGCGGCTCGACGATCGCGAGGGTGTCGGGGTTGAACGGCAGACCACGGTCGGCCTTGATGATCGACGCCGCCTCAGGCTGGTTGAGCAGCCAGTCGACGAGCAGCGCCGCCTCCTCGGGGTGGTCCGTCCCGGCAGCGATCGCCCAGAACTGCGAGGGCAGCGCGGCGACGCCCGAGACCGGCGTGTCCGACGGCGGCAGGACGATGTCGACCTCGGCACCGCCCGTGCCCGCGGCGTACGCGGCGATCTGGTTGGAGTAGGAGAACGTCATCGCGGCGCGGCCCGTGCCGAAGAGCGTCTGGTCGGGCGTCACGTTGTGGTGCTCGATCACGACGGTCGGGTCGGGGAGACCGCCGCCCTCGATCATCTGCATCTCGATGTCGAACCAGCCCTCGATGTGCGAGGCGTCGACCCCGAGCTGGCCCTCCCAGTTGTAGATGCCCGTCTCGGTGATCTGGCCGGTGTAGGTGCCCAGGACGTCCTGGATGCGCAGGTCGAGACCGACGATCCCGTCACCGGCCTTCTCGGAGATCTCGTTCGCCGTGTCGACGAAGTCCTGCCACGTGAAGTTCTCGCCCGGCAGCTCGACCCCGGCCGCCTCGAAGATCGTCTTGTTGATCAGCAGGCCGATCGCGTTACCGCCCGTCGGCAGCCCGTAGAGCTTGCCGTCGACCGTGGCGTTGGTCGTCGTGAAGCGCGGGTAGTTGTCCGTGGGCAGCTGCTGGGAGACGGTCGCGAGGTCGAGCAGCGCACCGGCCGCCCCGTACTCCTGCGGCTTGGCCCCGCCGAGCGCGAAGACGTCGGGCGCGGTGTTCGAGGCGAAGTCGGTCGGAAGGCGGTTGAACAGGTCGTCGGGGGAGCCGACGGGCTGCTCGACGACCGTGATGTGCGGGTACTTGTCCTCGAAGAGGTCGATCGCCTCGGCCATGATCGCCGCGCGCTCGTCGTTGCCCCACCAGGAGATCTGCAGCTCGACCGGGTCCGCGTCCGCGGGCGGGTCGGCCGTCTCGGACTGGTCGTCACCCGTGTCGTCGGGCGTGGGGTCCGCCGCCGGGGTGTTCGAGCAAGCGGCGAGCACCAGGAGCGCGGCGACCCCGCCCGCCCATGCGGTGCTCCGTGCGATGGAACGTCCTGTACGCCTCATTACGCCTCATTTCATCGTTTCAACGTAGCAACTGGAGGTCGTTCTCCAGTCGGGTCGTGCTGACCGGCTCGGTGCACCGGGATCTCGTCGTCGAGCTGGTGAGGTGCGGCTGGGCCTCGTTCGGTGAAACCGCTTTCTTGGGAACGTAACGAAGAGCCCGTGTCCGTGTCAAGGCTGTTCCGCAGAGGTTTACCAGAGCGTGATCATCGAGGTGGGGCGGTCGAGCCGCGCAACTCGAGGCGCGGCTGGAACTGCACGCTGTGCCCCGGCTCCTTGCCCGCGACGAGCGCGGCCATGCGGTCCCACGCCTGGACCCCGAGCTCCTCGTGCGGGACCGAGGCGGTCGTGATCGACGGGGAGTTGTAGCGCGCGAAGGGGATGTCGTCGAAGCCGGTGACCGAGACGTCGTCGGGCACTGCGACGCCGAGCTCGTCGAGCCCGTGCACGAGGCCGATCGCGACAAGATCGTTGAACGCCAGGGCGGCCGTGACGCCTGCCGAGCGCACCCGGGCCGCCGCGGCCTGCCCGTCATCGATGCCGACGCCGCCCGTCACCGTCACGAGCTCGACGTCGGGGTGCTCGGCGGTGAACGAGGCGAGCCCGCGGCGGCGGTAGCGGTCCGAGGCGCTCGTCGACGGTCCCGCGACGTAGGCCATGCGTCGGTGGCCGAGCGCGTACAGGTGCTCGGCGAGATGGTGGATCCCGGTGAGGTAGTCGATCGAGAGCATGGGTGCGTCCGCCGAGGTCCCGGGCCGGTTGATGAGCACGAGCGGCTTGAGGTCCTCGATCGCGCCGACGAGCTCGGACTCGGGCATGCGCGGGGCGCACAGCACGATCGCGTCGCAGCGCCGGCGGATCTCGGTCGCGATCGCGAGCTCGTCCGAGGGTGACTCGACCGAGTCGGCGACGAGCACGCGGTACCCCGAGCGCGCGGCCGACTTCGACAGCGCCGAGAGGATGTCCTGGAACGCGGGGTTGGCCAGGTCGGGCACGACGAAGGCCACTGTGCGCGTCGTGCCGAGCGCGAGGCCGCGTGCGAGCGGGCTCGGGGAGTAGTCGAGCTCCTCGGCCGCCGCGCGCACCCGCTCGGCGACCGTGTCCTCGCCGACGAAACGGCCGTTCATGACTCGCGAGACGGTCGCGGGGGAGACCCCGGCGCGCGCCGCGACCTCGGCGATCGTGGTCCTGCGTCGACGCGTTGCCATCGAGACTCACCTCCCACGGGCCCTCGGAATGAACCGATTCAGGGCGTAGTCTTCACGGGTGTTTGACAGCGCCTTGACCGCGCTGCAGAATCATTGTGCCACGAGAAACCGCTTTCTCGAAAGGTGCTTGCTCGCAGAGACAGGGAGGTCCCGATGAGCAGCCTCGGCGAACTTCGCAC
>JAAYZM010000200.1 GCA_012514835.1 Actinomycetales bacterium | reverse complement strand
TCGGCGGCATCCACGAGATCTACTTCCCCTACATCCTCATGAAGCCGCGCCTGATCCTCGCCGCGATCGTCGGTGGCGCCACGGGCGTCCTGACCAACGTGATCCTCGGCAACGGCCTCGTCGCCTCACCCGCACCCGGCAGCATCTTCGCCTACATGGCGATGACCCCCCGCGGTGACCACCTCCTGGTCCTGCTGTCGATCCTCCTGGCCGCCGTCGCTTCGTTCTTCGTCGCCGCCGTCCTCATGGGCTTCGGTCGCGGGGAGAAGGCCGAGTCGGCCGCCGGGAACCTCACTGACGCGGAGCTGTCCGCGGGAACCAAGGAGTCAGCATGACCACCATCGACGGCGGCGCCGTCCACAAGCTCGTCGTCGCGTGCGACGCGGGCATGGGATCGAGCGTCATGCTCGCCGGGACGCTGCGCAAGCAGCTCAAGAAGTCCGGGGTCGAGGTGATCCACTCGCCCGTCGCGGAGATCCCGAAGGACGCCGACGTCGTGGTCACCCACGCGGGGCTCGCCGAGCGGGCCCGCGGGGTGGTCCCCGAGGTCCCCGTGATCCCGTTCAACCTGTTCCTCGGGGACCCGGCCGTGAACACGCTCGTCAAGGCGATCCAGGACAAGGCGCAGATCGATGTCTAGCCTCGCCGAGCTGCTCGACGAGCGATCGGTCGACTTCGCGGCGGCCGCCGCCGGCCGGGACGAGGCCATCGTCCTGGCCGGCGAGGCCCTCGTCGCCGCGGGCGCCGTCGACTCCGGCTACGTGGCCACGATGCTCGAGCGCGAGCTGTCCGTGCCCACCTACATCGGCGAGGGCGTGGCGATCCCGCACGGCACCCTCGCCGGCAAGGAGCTGGTCCACCGCGACGCCCTGAGCTTCGTGCGCTTCCCCGACGGCGTGGACTGGGGCGGGCAGCGCGCCACGATCGCCATCGGGATCGCCGCGAAGGGCGACGGCCACGTCGAGCTGCTGTCCCGCCTCGCCGTCCTGCTGCTCGACGAGGAGAAGGCGGCCGCGCTGCGTGCCGTCGAGGACCTCGACGCGCTGCGGGACCTCCTCGCGGACGACGGGTCCGACGACGACTAGCCCTGCACCACCCCACCAGAAGGAACTGAGGACACCATGCGAGTAGCACGGTTCTACGCGCCGGGCGACATCCGGCTCGAGGACATCCCCGAACCCACGCCGGGACCCGGCGAGGTCAAGATCAAGGTGCGCGCGTGCTCGACGTGCGGCACGGACGTGAAGATCTCACGGTTCGGCCACCACCACATCGACCCGCCGCGCGTCATGGGTCACGAGATCGCCGGTGAGGTGGTCGAGGCCGGTGAGGGCGTCGAGGGCTGGGCCGCGGGGGACCGCGTCCAGGTCATCGCGGCCATCCCGTGCGGCGAGTGCGAGTTCTGTCAGCGCGGGTCCATGACGATCTGCCCGAACCAGGTCTCGATGGGCTACCAGTTCGAGGGCGGGTTCGCGGAGTACATGATCGTGCCGCGCAACGTCCTCGCGGTGGACGGCCTCAACCGCATCCCCGACGGCGTGAGCTTCGCGGAGGCCTCCGTGGCCGAGCCGTTCGCGTGCGCCATCAACGCCCAGAACCTTGCGCGGGTGGGGGAGGGGGACGTCGTCGTCGTCATCGGCTCCGGCCCCATCGGGTGCCTGCACGTGCGCCTCGCCCGTGCCCGTGGCGCGGCGAGGGTGTTCCTCGTCGAGCTCTCGCGCGAGCGCCTCGACATGGCGGCCAACCTCGTCCAGCCGGACGCGGCCATCGCGTCGAGCGAGGAGGACGCCGTCGCGAAGGTCCGCGAGCTCACGGGCGGGCGGGGGGCCGACGTCGTGATCACGGCGGCCGCTTCCGGCGCCGCGCAGGAAGACGCGCTCCGGATGATCGCCCGTCAGGGCCGCATCTCGTTCTTCGGTGGGCTGCCCAAGGACAAGCCCACCATCACGCTCGACTCGAACATCGTCCACTACCAGGAGATCACGATCGTGGGCGCGAACGGCTCGAGCCCGCAGCACAACAAGGAGGCCCTCGCGCTCATCGCGGACGGCTCCGTGCCCGTGCTCGACCTCATCACCCACCGGCTCTCGCTCGACGAGGTGCTCGACGGGATCGGCATCGTCTCTCGGGGTGAGGCCATCAAGGTCACGATCGAGCCGTAGCAGTCCCACAGCCGCCGCCGGCGACGGTCCTCCGCGGACGTCGCCGGCGGCACCCCAGGTCAAGGAGGACCTCATGCCAGAACGCACCGTCGCCGTCGCGTCCGCCGTCGGGCTGCACGCTCGGCCCGCGTCCCTGTTCACCCAAGCCGTCGGATCCGCCGGCATCCCCGTGACGATCGCCAAGGACGGCGGGAACCCGGTCGACGCCGCGAGCATGCTGCGGGTCATGGCACTCGGGGTGAAGCACGGCGAGCAGGTCACGCTCGCCGCGGAGGGGGACGACGCCGAGCGCGTGCTCGACGAGCTCGTCGAGCTGCTCGCCACGGATCTCGACGCGGAGCCGGAGAGCTGAGATGACGTCGGGGCGCGAGTTCACAGGCATCGGGGTCGGCCGCGGGGGCGCCGTCGGACCCGTGGTGCTCGCCCACGCCGCTCCGCGCGTCCCTCCGGGGGAACCGAGCCCCGCGGATCCCGAGGCCGCGAAGGCCAAGGTGGCTGAGGGGTTCGCGGACGTCGCCGCGTCCCTCGAGGCGAAGGCCGACGCCGCGGCCGAGGCGGGCATCGCCACGCTCGCTGACGTGCTGCGTGCGACGGCCCAGATGGCGCAGGACCCTGCGCTGCGCGAGGAGATCGACGCGCTCATCGACTCCGGGACCGGCCCGGCGAACGCCGTCGAGCAGGTCGTGGACACCTTCGCGCAGATGTTTCTCTCCG
>JAAYZM010000199.1 GCA_012514835.1 Actinomycetales bacterium | reverse complement strand
GTGCTGTTCGCCGAGGTCCACGCGACGTTCTCGCTCGCGCGGGTCCAGCCGCTCGGGATCTGGCTCGCGTAGCTCGGGTTGTGGGCGAGCTCGCCACGCCTGGCCTGCTTCGCGGACCACTTCCGGGCCACCTTGACGATCTTGGCCGAGCGCTTGAGCTTCTTCAGGCCGGCCTTCTTGCGTGCCTTGTTGACCTCGGAGAGCACGTACTTCTCGATCAGCCGGTGCTTCTTCTTCGCGGTGGAGACGCGGGTGGTCGTGCTCGCGGTGAGCACCGGCGTGCCCGCGAGGGTGGGAGCCGCGGCGCTCGCGGTCGGCACGACGAGTCCCGCGGCGAGCAGGGCGGCGAGCGCGAGCGTCACGAGGGCGCGAGATCGCATGGGGCTCCGTTCGTGGGACGGCGTTACCAAGTTCTGAGACTGTGATCGGCTCCGCCGCGCCGCAACTTGAGAAGTTTCTCCCGGCGCGTCCGAACCGGTCCGGCCGCTCGTACGAGTGCTTCGAGGTGCGCCCTGGACATTTCGGGCAGATACTCGGGCCGGAGGTCTCGCCCGGTCGGGTGAGTCCTCCCAGGTGAGGGGCGACCGACGAAGTTCGCACACCAGACGCTTCGCCGTCACCGTGCCCGCCTAGGTTCCGGATGTCAGCCACGAGCGAGGAGATCACGGTGTCCCTGTTGCGCAGCTCAAAGATCAACGAAAGGTCGCGGCCACGCCGGTTCGCGGCCGTGGCGGCGGTGGCCGTCGCCCTCGGCCTCGTCGGGTTCCAGCCCGCGGCCGCCGCCCCCGACGGTTCGGGGGTCGTCATCAACGAGGCATTCCTCTCCGGGGGCAGCTCCGGGGCGGCGTTCAACGAGAAGTTCATCGAGCTGTACAACCCCACGGACGCGGACGTGAGCCTCGACGGCTGGTCGCTGCAGTACCGCAGCGCGGGCGGCACGGGGAGCTTCACGGGCGTCACCGCGCTGAGCGGCACGATCACCGCGGGCGGGTACTTCCTCGTCTCGGGCGGGTCCAACGGCACCAACGGGGCCGACCTGCCCACCCCCGACGTCGACGGGACCATCAACCCGTCCGGCACCACCGGCACGATCCTGCTCGCGAACGTCGCGACCGCGCAGTCGATCCCGCCGGGCTCGGTCGCCACGGGGGGCGTCGTCGTCGACCTCCTCGGCTACGGCGGGTCCAACACGTTCGAGACGGCGCTCGCCGTCTCCCCGCCCAACAACACGAACGCACCGTCCTTCAACCGCACCGACGGCGCGGACACGGACAACAACCTCGCGGACTTCACGCTGCTGTCCACGATCACCCCGACGGCCTCCGATGGTGGCGTGGTCGACCCCGGCGACCCCGACCCGCTCGAGCTGTCGATCGCCGAGATCCAGGGCACGGGTGACGCGAGCCCCGTCGTCGGTGAGGTCGTGACGACCACGGGCGTCGTGACCGCCGTCTACCCGACGGGCGGCTTCGACGGCTTCTCCCTGCAGACCGCGGGAACGGGCGGTGAGCTCGGTGAGGACCACGACGCGTCGCACGGCGTCTTCGTGTTCGGTTCCACGGCTGTCGAGATCGGTGACCACGTGCGCGTCACGGGCACCGTCGAGGAGTTCTTCGGCCTGACCGAGATCTCCGTGACCTCGGGCGAGGTCGAGGTGCTGGCCGAGGTGGCCGACGCCGTCGTGCCCACCGTCACCGGCTATCCGACGAGCGACGCGGACCGCGAGGTCCTCGAGAACATGCTCGTCGACCTCCAGGGCGACTTCGTGGTCTCCGACCCGTACCCGACCAACCAGTACGGCGAGATCATCCTCGCGGCGGGCACGAGCCCGCTCGTGGTCCCCACGGACCTCGCCGACCCGGGCAGCGCCGCGCAGGCCGACCTGATCGCGGACAACGCGGCCCGCCGCGTGGTGCTCGACGACGGCGCGTCGGTCAACTTCTTGTCGAGCAGCAACGGCGGGGCCAACAAGAACCTCCCGCTGCCGTACCTCTCGCTCACCGACCCTGTGCGCACGGGTGCCGGGGTGACGTTCGAGCGGCCCGTCGTGCTCGACTACCGCAACAACGCGTGGAAGCTCCAGCCCACCACGCAGCTCACGCCGGACAACGCGGCGGACGTGCAGCCCGCGAGCTTCGCGAACACGCGCACGGCCTCGCCCGAGGACGTGGGTGGTGCCGTCAAGCTGGCGACCTTCAACGTCCTGAACTACTTCACCACCACCGGCAACCTGCTGCCGGGCTGCACGTTCTACACGGACCGCGAGGGCAACCCCATCACGGTGAGCGGCGGCTGCGACGCCCGCGGCGCGGCCAACGAGGTCAACCTCGAGCGCCAGCAGGTCAAGATCGTCGCGGCCATCACGGCGCTCGGCGCGGACGTGATCGGGCTCGAGGAGATCGAGAGCTCGTCGCACTTCGGCCCGGACCGTGACGTGGCGCTCTCGGCTCTCGTCGCGGCCCTCAACGAGGCCGAGGGCGCCGGGACCTGGGCGTTCGCCCCGTCCCCGGCCGCCGTCCCGGCGGGTGACGACGTGATCCGCACGGCGTTCATCTACCGACCTGCCGTGGTCGAGCTCGTGGGTGACTCCGTGATCCTCGACGGTTCTGCAGCGTTCTCGAACGCGCGCGAGCCGCTCGCCCAGGCGTTCAAGCCCGCGGGGGCCGACGGCGGGACGTTCCTCGCCGTCGTGAACCACTTCAAGTCCAAGAGCGCGAGCGGCGCGACGGGCGCGGAGGCGGACCAGGGTGACGGGCAGGGTGCCTGGAACCCCGCGCGCGTGGCCCAGGCCACGGCGCTCGTCGACTTCGCGGCGGACGTCGCGAGCGACGTGGGCACCGAGCACGTCTTCCTGCTCGGCGACTTCAACTCCTACGGCCACGAGGACCCGGTCAAGGTCATCGAGGCGGCGGGCTTCGTGAACCAGGGCCCCAAGTCGGGTGAGTCGACGTACGTGTTCGGCGGGGAGGTCGGCTCGCTCGACCACGTCTTCGCCTCCACGGCCGCCGACGAGACCGTCACGGGCGTGGACGTGTGGAACATCAACGCGGTCGAGGCGCTCGCCCTCGAGTACTCGCGCTACAACTACAACGTCCGCAACCTCTACGACGAGTCGCTGTACCGGTCCTCCGACCACGACCCCGTGCTCGTGGGCTTCGACCCGTCCGACGGCGCCGGCCCCGGCGCCACCGTGGACCTGACGCTGCTCGGCTTCAACGACTTCCACGGTCGCATCAACAACGCGACCGCGCAGTGGGCGGGCACGATCGAGCAGCTGCGTGCGGCCGGCGGTGAGGACCGCACCCTCGTGTGGTCCGCGGGCGACAACATCGGGGCGAGCGAGTTCGCCTCCTCGGTCCAGCAGGACCAGCCCACGATCGACGTGCTCAACGCGCTCGACCTCGACGCCTCGGCCGTGGGCAACCACGAGTTCGACCAGGGCCTCGACGACCTCGTGGACCGCGTGATCGGGCCCGACGGCGCACGCAACGCCCAGTGGCCCTACCTCGGCGCGAACGTGTACGCCGAGGGCACCACCACCCCGGTGCTCGACGAGTACGCGCTCTTCGAGCTCGACGGCGTGAGCGTGGCCGTCGTCGGCGCCGTGACCCAGGAGACCCCGACGCTCGTCCTTCCCGAGGGCGTCGCGGGGCTCGACTTCGGTGACCCCGTCGAGGCCGTCAACCGCGTCGCGGCACAGCTGTCCGACGGTGACGAGTCCAACGGCGAGGCGCAGGTGATCCTCGCGAGCATCCACGAGGGCTCGGCGCTCATCCAGGCCGACGGCGCGACCCTCGAGGACGCCGTCGCGGAGAGCGAGACGTTCGCGGCGATCGTCGAGGACCTCTCGCCCGAGGTGGACGCGATCATCAACGGCCACACGAACGGCAGGTACGCGTTCGACGCGCCCGTACCGGGCGACGCGGACCGCACCCGACCGATCATGCAGTCGGGCGAGTACGGCACCGCGGTGGGCGAGATCGTCCTCACGGTCGACCGCGCGAGCGGCGACGTCGTGGGCCACACCCAGCGGATCGTGCCGCGCGTGTCCACCCCGGTGGACGAGCTCGTCGCGACCTACCCCCGGGTCTCCGAGGTGCAGCAGATCGTCACCGCGGCGCTCGACCACGCCGACGAGGTGGGCTCCGCGGTGGTCGGATCGGCCACGGCGGACATCACCACGGCGTTCTCGGGCGGCTCCTACGTCGGTGGCGTGTACGTGGGGCCGGGACCCGACCCGACGAGCGGCCGTGACGACCGTGCGAGCGAGTCGACCCTCGGCAACCTCGTGGCGGACGCTCTGCTCGACACGCTGTCCGACCCGGCCTACGGCGGCGCCCAGATCGGCGTCGTCAACCCCGGTGGTCTGCGCTCCGAGCTGTTCGCGGGAGACATCACGTTCGCCGAGGCGAACGCCGTCCTGCCGTTCCTGAACAACCTGGCCACCACGACCCTCACGGGCGAGCAGGTCAAGGTGATGCTCGAGCAGCAGTGGCAGACCAACCCTGACGGGACCGTGCCCTCACGGGCCTACCTGCAGCTCGGGCTCTCCGAGAACGTGACCTACACGTTCGACCCGGACGCGGCACAGGGCGCGCACGTCACGGGCATCTGGGTGGACGGTGTGCCGCTCGACCCGGCTGCCTCCTACCGGATCGGCTCGTTCAACTTCCTGCTCCAGGGTGGCGACAACTTCCGCGTGTTCAACGACGGGGCGGACCCGCGCGACTCGGGCCTCCTGGACCGGGACGCGTGGATCGCCTACATCACCGCCAACAGCCCGCTGTCACCCGACTTCGCGCGGCGTGCCGTGCAGGTCGCGGCGACGGGCCAGGAGGTCGAGCAGGGTGCGACGCTCTCGCTCGACGTCGCGGGCCTCGACCTCACGTCGCTCGGCAGCCCGCTCAACACCTCGCTCGCGGTGACCTGGGAGGGGTCGGCGGCTTCCTTCGACGACGTCGCGGTCACGGGCGGGGCCGCGAGCCTCGCGCTGACCGTGCCGGACGACGTCGTGGGTGACACCGTCCTGACGCTCACCGCGGCGCCCTCGGGCACCGTCGTGCGGGTCGCGGTCACGGTGGCCGAGCCCGAGCCCACGGGGCCGGTCGACTCGACCACCACGCTCGTGCTCACCCCGGACACCATCAAGAAGGGCAAGACGACGGTCGCCGTGGCGCACGTGGTCGCCGACGGCGTGGTGCCCGAGGGCAAGGTCGAGTTCCGGGTGGACGGCAAGAAGATCGGCACCGTGGACCTCGTCTCGGGCCTCGCGGGGATCTCGGTGGGTGACAGGTTGAAGAAGGGCACCCACTGGGTCACCGCGCGGTACCTGGGCTCGGACGAGGTGGAAGGTTCCTCGGCCAAGGCAAAGCTCACGGTCAAGGACAAGAAGTCCAAGCCGAAGCACCCGAAGCCGAAGCCCGGCAAGCCCGGCAAGCCCGGCAAGCCCGGGAAGCCTGGCAAGCCTGGACACGGGTACGGGCCGATCTGGCGCTGAGCTGAGAGTGCTGCGGGGCCGGTGACGTTCGCGTCGCCGGCCCCGCGGCATGCTCGCCACCCCCCACGGCGCGTGCGGGCATGACTAGAATCGATTCGACCCGAGCAGCGCCGCCCAGGAAGAGTCCTCATGCCCACCACGTTCGCCATCGTCGGCTCCGGCTGGCGCTCGCAGTTCTTCCTCCGGCTCGCCCAGGCGGCACCCGCGCACCTGCGGGTCACCGCCGTCGCGACCCGTTCCGCCGAGCGGGGCGAGCAGGTCTCCGCGGAGTGGCACGTGCCGACGGTCCGCACGGTGGCCGAGCTCGTGGCGACGAAGCCCGACTTCGTGATCGCCGCCGTGCCGTGGGGCGCCATGCCCGGCACGGTGCGTGAGCTCGTCGAGGCGAGTGTCCCCGTGCTCGCGGAGACGCCCCCCGCTCCGGACGCGGACGGGCTGCGCTCGTTGTGGGGCGACGTCGGCGCGAGCGGCCTGGTCCAGGTGGCCGAGCAGTACCTGCTCATGCCCGGGCACGCCGCCCGGCTCGCCGTCGCGCGCTCCGGGGCGATCGGTACCCCCACGAACGTCCAGGTGTGCTCGACGCACATGTACCACGCGACCTCGCTGATCCGTGGGTTCCTCGGTGCGGGCTTCGACCCTGTGACCGTGACGGCCCGCGACCTCGTGGCCCCGCTCGTGGACCCGCTCACGCCGGACGGCTGGACGGGCGACGAGACACCCAAGGACGCGACGCAGACCCTCGCGATCCTCGACTTCGGTGCGGGCCGCTCGGGCGTGTACGACTTCACGTCCAACCAGTGGTGGAACCCGCTGCTCTCGCGGCGGATCGTGGTGCGGGGCAGCGCGGGAGAGATCGTCGACGACGCCGTGACCCGGCTCGTGGACCCCGTCACGCCCATCACGTCCCACCTCGAGTACCGGCGTGCGGGGATGGACCTCAACCTCGAGGGCGTGGACCTACGCACCATCGCGTTCGAGGGGGAGGTCGTCTACCGCAACCCGTTCGTCCGCTCGGGGCTCTCGGAGGACGACATCGCGGTCGCGGAGCTGCTGGTCCAGACGGGCGCGTGGGCGCGCGACGAGGGTCCCCAGCCGTACCCGCTCGCGGAGGCGTGCCAGGACCACCTCATCGCGCTCGCGATCGGGCAGTCCGCGCGCGAGCGGCGCGAGGTCGTGGTCGAGCGCGAGGCCTGGGCGGGCTGAGCCGCCCGGGCGGCACGGCGGAACCGCCTACGGCGTGAGGTCGAGCGCGTAGCCGTCGCCCACGCGCGTGAAGCCGATGCGCTCGTAGTACGGGGCCGCCATGGCCTCGGGCACCTCGATGTGCGTGAAGCCCTGCGCGGCGAGCGTCGCGCTGCGCCGGAACACGAACTCGCCGGGCGTGAAGTCACGGAACCGCTCGGTCACGTAGTCGAGCTCGACCACGCCCACCCCGCCGGGCTCGGGGCGTAGCGCGACCACCCCGACGGTCTCCGTGCCGCGCAGCACGAGGAAGAGGCGCAGCACCCCGGGGGCGCCGTCGTCGTCGATCCGTCCCTGGAGGGTGAGGCGCGCCGCGTCGAGGTGCGCGTTGAACGCGGCGACGTCTGCGGCGTGCGTGCGCAGGAAGTGGCGCACGTAGACCTCGTCGGGGGCTACCTCGAGGATCTCGTAGCTCGCCTCGTCGTGGCGCGTGCCGAGGAGCTTGCGCAGGTACACGATGTTGATGATGGCGAGCACGACGTTGAGGCCCACCATGGGCCAGACCTCGAGCGCCACGTTGTAGCCGATCAGCAGCACGCAGCCCACGAGGTTGATGAGCCGCAGCCGCAGGATCCTGCTCTGCAGCAGCGACCACACGAGGATCGCGGATCCCGTCCAGCCGAGGATCTCGAGCAGCGTCGCCCAGTTCATCTGTGCAGCGTAGGCCACCCCGCGTGCCGAATCCTGACAAGTGTCTTGACAGCGTTAACTGAGCGCTCATAAGTTAGCGCCGTTAACCGCACAAGTCGGACACCCTGGAGGGCGCCATGCTCGATCGAATCCTCGCCGCGACCAGTCGGCTCAGCGCACGGCGCCCGTGGTGGGTGATCCTCGTCGCCGCCGTCCTCGTCCTGGGCGCCGGTGCGGTGGGTGGCGCCGTCCCCGACCGCCTCGGCACGGGCGGGTTCGACGACCCGGCCTCCGAGTCAGCGCGCGGTGAGGAGATCCTCGCCACCCAGCTCGGTGCGGGCTCGCCCGACGTCGTCCTCGTCGTCACCCCTGTGGACCCCGCGGCGACGGTCGACGATCCCGCCGTCGCTGCGGCGGGGCTCGAGCTCACCGCGCGCCTCGCGGCCGACGCCGAGCTCACGGACGTGGCCTCGTACTGGGTCGCGAGCGACGCGCCCGGGCTGCGATCGGAGGACGGGCGGCACGCGCTCGTCGTGGCCCGCGGGACCGCTGCGGAGGTCGTGGACACGGGCGAGCACGTCCTCGCTGAGCACGCCGGTCAGGTGACGGACGCCGCCGGGACACCCGTGCTCGACGTCCTCGTGGGCGGCCCCGCGGGCACGTTCGCCGAGCTCCAGACCCAGATCGAGCAAGACCTCGCGCGCGCCGAGTCGATCGCGATCCCCGTGACCATCGCGCTGCTCGTGCTCGTGTTCGGCTCGCTCGTCGCGGCCGGGCTGCCGCTCTTGCTCGGCATCATGTCGATCCTCGGCGCGCTCGGTGCCTTGTTCGCGATCACCGCCGTCACGGACGTCTCGGTGTTCTCCCTCAACCTCACGATCGCGCTCGGGCTCGGCCTCGGGATCGACTACGCGCTGTTCATGGTGAGCCGCTACCGCGAGGAGCTAGAACGCACCCCCGACGTGGTTGCAGCGGTGGCCCGGACCGTCCGCACCGCGGGCCGGACCGTCGTGTTCTCGGGCCTCACCGTGGCCGTCGCGCTGTGCGCGCTGCTGTTCTTCCCCCTGTACTTCTTGCGCTCGTTCGCCTACGCGGGCGTGGCCGTGGTGGTGCTCAGCGTGCTCGGTGCCGTGGTGGTGCTCCCCGCGGTCCTGGTCAAGCTCGGGCACCGCGTGAACGCGGGTCGGCTCTTGCGCCGCGCTCCGCGCCCGTCCGCGGAGGGTGCGTGGTCGCGCGTCGCGAGCGGCGTCATGCGCCGGCCGTGGCCCGTGGCGATCGCCGTGACGACGCTCCTCCTCGTGCTCGGCGCGCCGTTCCTCGGCGCCGAGTGGGGCCAGCCGGACGACCGCTCGCTGCCCACCTCGGCCCAGTCGCGGCAGGCCGGTGACCTCATGCGCGAGGAGTTCGCGGGGGACGAGGCGGCGACCCTCACGATCGCCCTGCCGGGCACGGCGGCCGACGCGCTCGGCGCCTACGTCGCGGAGATCGGCAGGGTCGCGAACGTCGTCGCCGTCACCCCGATGGCCGCGGACGCGGGCAGCTACCTCGTGGTCCTGCCGTCCGTGAGCCCGTACACCGCCGAGGGAGACACGCTCGTGCAAGAGCTGCGGGACGTCCCGGCGCCCGGCGAACGGTACGTGGTGGGTGCCGCGGCGGGCGGCCTCGACGCGAAGCTCGCGATCGGCGAGCGCCTCCCGTGGGCGATCGGCTTCATCGCGCTGACCACCGGGCTGCTGCTGTTCTTGTTCACCGGCTCGGTGGTGCTGCCGGTCAAGGCGCTCGTGCTCAACCTGCTATCCCTGTCCGCGACCTTCGGCGCGATGGTGTGGATCTTCCAGGACGGTCGCTTCGCCGACGTCCTCGACTTCACACCCACGGGCCACCTCGAGCTGGGCGTCGCGATCCTCATGTTCTGCGTGGCATTCGGCCTCTCGATGGACTACGAGGTGTTCTTGCTCTCGCGCATCAAGGAAGAGCACGACGCGCACGGTGACAACACGCTCGCCGTCGCGCGCGGGCTGCAGCGCACGGGCTCGATCATCTCGGCCGCCGCGGGCCTGCTCGCGATCGTGTTCGTCGCGTTCGCGTTCTCGGGGGTCGCGACCGTCAAGCTGCTCGGCCTGGGCATCGCGCTCGCCGTCGTGATGGACGCGACGCTCGTGCGCGGGCTGCTCGTGCCCGCCGTGATGCGGCTCGCGGGGGACTGGAACTGGTGGGCCCCGGCGCCCCTGCGCCGCGCCTACGAGCGCTTCGGCCTGCGCGAGACCTCCGCCGACGACGGCGCCCCCGGGGTCGGTGCGGCCACCGACGCGACCGTGCCGGGAACCGAGCCGGGCAGGACTCCCGTGACCGTACAGTGAGGCCATGGCCACCCCCCACGCGTCCCGGCGTCGCCGCGCCCCGCGCGGCGAGGGACACCTGCTGCGCGAGGAGATCCTGCGGGCATGCCGGGAGCTCGTGGCCGAGCTCGGGTCCTTCGACGCGGTGTCGGTCCGGGCGGTCGCGCAGCGCGTGGGGGTGAGTACGCCGGCCCTGTACCTGCACTTCGCGGACAAGGACGCGCTGGTCGAGGCGACGTGCGAGCTCGTGTTCGCCGAGCTCGACGAGGAGATGCAGTCGGCGGTCAAGGACTTGGGTGAGGACCCCGAGCCGCTCGCGGAGCTGCGGGCCAACGCTGAGGCGTACGTGCGGTTCGCCCTGAGCCACCCCGAGGAGTACCGCGTGGTGCTCATGAGGCCGCCGGGTCACGTGGTCGACACGAAGTACATCCTCGACACCGTGACCCACCAGCGGCTCGTCAAGGCGATCGTGCGCTGCCAGGACGCGGGGCTGCTCGCACCCGACGCCGCACCGCTCGCCGTGAGCCTCGCGCTGTGGGGCTCGGTGCACGGGGCCGTCTCGCTCTTCCTCGCCCGGCCCGTGCTGCAGGAGTGGGCGGACCCGGTCGAGATGTCGCTCGCGGTCGCGTCCGTGACGGTCGCGGGCATCGCGGCGATCGAGCGGCTCGGTTATGACTCGGGTGCCGTGCTCGGGGGCGACCTCCAGGCCGCGGACCTCGCGGGCCGTCTCGACGCGGCGCTCGGGCCGCCCAGCTCCGTGCTGCACGACCTCCAGCCGCCGCCGCTCGCGACCTGAGGTCCGCGCTCTGACTCCGGCTGGCTAACGGCCCGTCGCGTCCGACGCGGCGGGTGGCTCGTCGATCGCGACCACGTGCTCGCTCGCGGAGGCGAGGAGCTCGGGCGCCGAGACCATCGAGAGCGTCGCCTCGACGGGCGCGGGGCCCTCGAGCTCGCCGTCCACGACGCCGAGGTCCGCGAGCCGTCGTGCGCTCACGAGCACGCGACGCTCCATCGAGCCGACCGTCTCGTTGTACGCGTTCGCCGCTGTGCCGAGCGCCCGGCCGAGCTTCGTGAGGTGCCCGCCCATCGTGGCGAGCCGCGAGTGCAGCTCCTTGCCGAGCGTGAGGACCTGTTGCGCGTTCTCCGCGAGGGCCTCCTGGCGCCACGAGTACGCGACTGTCCGCAGCAGTGCAAGGAGCGTCGTGGGCGTGGCGAGGATGACGTTCTTGGCGAACGCGTACTCGAGCAGCGTCGGGTCTTCGTCGAGGGCTGCGGCGAGGAACGCCTCGGCGGGGACGAACATGACCACGAACTCGGGCGCGGGGGAGAGCTGCTCCCAGTAGGCCTTGCCCGCGAGGTCGTCCACGTGCCCCTTGAGGTGCCGGGCGTGGGCCGCGAGGCGGTTCGTGCGGGTCGCCTCGTCGCTCGACTGCTGGGCGTCGAGGTAGCCGAGGAACGGCGCCTTCGCGTCGACCACCACGTTCTTGCCGCCCGCGAGGTGCACCACGAGGTCGGGGCGCAGGAGGCCGTCGTCGGACCGGAAGGACGGCTGCTCGGTGAAGTCGACGCGCTCGAGCATCCCCGCGGCCTCGACCACGCGCCGCAGCTGCAGCTCGCCCCATGAGCCGCGCGTCTGGGCGGACCGCAGGGCCGTGACGAGCTGGCTCGTCTCGCCGCGCAACAGCTCGGAGGTCTGGCGCATCTGGGTGACCTGCTCGGCGAGCGTGCTGTGGCTCGCGATCCGCGCCTTCTCCGCGTCAGTGACCTGCGCGCGCACGGCGTCGAGGGTCTTCGCGATCGGGTCCACCATGGCCCGCACGGCCTCCTCGCGCTGGGCCAGCTGGGCTTCCTGGCGCTGCCCGGCGCGCGCGAGCGACTGCCCCGCGAGCGCGAGGAACTGCTCGTTGTTCTGGCGCAGCGCCTCGGCCGCGACGGCGCTGAACCGTTCGCTCGCCGTGGTGCGCTCCGCCTCGAGCGCGGCGCGCGCCGCCCCGGCCTTGAGCTGGGCGGCGTGCACCTTGGCCTGGGCGCGTTGCGCGGCGAGCAGCCAGCCCACCACGAGGCCGACGGCGAGGGCGATGACTCCCACGAGGATCTCCATGCCGCCCACGCTGCCAGGAGCCTCTGACACTCCCGCCTCGGACACACCCGGCGCGAGGGCCGGGCTCAGGCGAGCAGCTTGCGCAGCGTGTCGAGCTTGCGGGTCGTCACGTGCTTCTTCACGCGCGCGGTGCCGATGAGCACGCCGAACGTGCTCGACGTGGTCTGCCCCTTCGGCGTGCGCCAGTACACGCCGAGCTCCGCGGGCGCGACCTCCTCGACGGCCGCATCCAGGCCGCCACCCGCCACGAGGAGCTCGGCCCGTACCGCGTCGTCGTCCACGAGCACGAGGTAGTGGTGCTCGTCCGGCGGCGCCTCACCCCACGGCGCGTCCGCGAGGCACCGCTCGACGGCGTCGGCCAGGACCACCTGCACGACGGCGGTGTACCCGAACTCGTCCGACATGAGCTGCTCCACGAGAGCGCGCGCCCGGGGGGCGCCGTCGGACAATCCCTCCGGAGGCGTGAAGGCGACGTTCCCCGAGGCCAGGACCGTGCGGACGCCGGTGAAGCCGGCGCCCTCGAGCAGCGCGCGCAACCGGGCCATGGGCACTACGCGGCCACCCACGTTGATCCCGCGCGGGAAGGCGAGCATCTGCATGTCACCCACGCTAGTGGCGGGCACCGACGCTCGCGGGGGTGAGGCGCCCGTAGAATCGCGGCCATGGCCCTCACCCTTGGCATCGTCGGCCTGCCCAACGTCGGCAAGTCGACCCTCTTCAACGCCCTGACCCGCGCGACCGTGCTCGCGGCGAACTACCCG
>JAAYZM010000198.1 GCA_012514835.1 Actinomycetales bacterium | reverse complement strand
GCTGCGGCACGTGGGAGCGCCGACGACGCCTGACGGGTCCGCTGGACCCTCGCGGCCCGCGACCAGGCCGATCGCTAGGCTGTGCCCCGTGACTGCACCTTCGACTCCTCTCGATCAGATCCTCCCCGGCGACTGGACCGCACCCCACGCGGACGGCGCCATCGACGCGACCGTCGTGGTCCCCGGGTCGAAGTCCCTCACCAACCGCTATCTCGTGCTCGCGGCCCTCGCGGACGGCCCCGTGACGTTGCGCGGTGCGCTGCGCTCGCGCGACACGTCGCTCATGGCGGACGCTCTGCGCGCGCTCGGCGCGACGGTCCAGGACAAGGGCTCGGACTGGGCCGTCACGCCCGCGACGTTCGCGGGCCCGGCGAGCATCGACTGCGGGCTCGCGGGCACCGTGATGCGCTTCGTGCCGCCGCTCGCGGCCCTCGCGAACGGCGCGGTGCGCTTCGACGGGGACGAGGGCGCCCGCGTCCGGCCCATGGAGCCGGTGCTGCGCGCGCTGCGGGCCCTCGGGGTGCACGTCGAGGACGAGGGCGAGCCAGGGTTCCTCCCGTTCTCCGTCGTCGGACACGGCTCGGTGCGCGGCGGGCAGGTGGACGTGGACGCCTCGGCGTCCTCCCAGTTCGTCTCCGCGCTGCTCCTCGCCGCCCCGCGCTACGAGCAGGGCCTCATGGTGCGGCACGTCGGGATGACGCTGCCGAGCCTGCCCCACATCGAGATGACCGTGGACGTGCTGCGCGAGCTGGGCGTCACGGTCGACGACTCGCGGCCCGACATCTGGCACGTGTCCCCCGGGCCCATCCGCGCGCGCGACGTGCTGGTCGAGCCGGACCTGTCGAACGCGAGCCCGTTCCTCGCGGCGGCGCTCGTGGCCGGTGGCGAGGTGCGCGTCCCGGGCTGGCCCCAGGTCTCGACGCAACCGGGTGCCCAGGTGCCCGAGATCTTCGAGCGGCTTGGTGGCACGGCGCACCTGTCGCAGGACGGTGTCCTCACGGTGCGCGGCACGGGTGAGATCCGCGGCGCCGATCTCGACCTGCACGCCGTCGGCGAGCTCACGCCCACCATCGCGGCCCTCGCGACCCTCGCGGACTCCCCCTCGCGCCTGCGCGGCATCGCACACCTGCGTGGGCACGAGACGGACAGGTTGGCGGCCCTCGCCACGGAGATCACGCGGATCGGCGGGCGCTGCGAGCAGACGTCCGACGGCCTCGTCATCACCCCCCAGCCCCTCCGCGCGGCCCGCTGGCTCACCTACCACGACCACCGCATGGCCACGGCCGGGGCGATCCTCGGCCTGCGCGTCCCGGGCCTCGTGGTGGAGAACGTGGGCACGACGGCGAAGACGCTCCCGGACTTCACCGACCAGTGGCAGGGGATGCTGGGCCGGTGACGCCCCGCCGCGTCGACGAGGGCGACTTCCGCGCCAGGCCCAGCCGGCGCGGGTCCCGCCCCCGCACGAAGCAGCGCCCCGAGCACGCCGACGCCGAGCGCGGCCTCGTCACAGGGGTAGACCGCGGGCGCTACACCCTGCTCATGGGGGAAGATTCCGCCGACGACGGCGGCCCCCGGCGAGTGATCGCGATGAAGGCCCGCGAGCTCGGTCGCGGGCGGATCGTCGTCGGCGACCGCGTCGACGTGGTGGGCGACACCTCGGGCGACGAGGGGTCCCTTGCGCGCATCGTGCGCATCGCGGAGCGGTCGACCGTGCTGCGCCGCACGGCGGACGACACGGACCCCTTCGAGCGCGTCGTGGTGGCCAACGCGGACCAGCTCGCGATCGTCACGGCCCTCGCGGACCCCGAGCCGCGCACCCGCATGATCGACCGGTGCGTGGTCGCGGCCTACGACGCCGGGATGGACGCGATGCTCGTCCTGACCAAGGCCGACCTGGCGCCCGCGGACGAGCTGCGTGCGCTCTACGAGCCCCTCGGGGTGCGCGTGGTGGTCACCCATCGCTCGGCGGAGGAGATCGTGGGCATCGACGCGCTGCACGCCCAGCTCGCGGGGCGCGTGACCGTCCTGGTGGGCCATTCCGGCGTCGGCAAGTCCACGCTCGTCAACGCGCTCGTGCCCACGGCGGACCGGGCCACGGGCGTGGTCAACGACGTCACGGGGCGCGGGCGGCACACCTCGACGTCCGCCGTCGCGCTGCGCATGCCCGCGGGGCACGGGGCGGGCAGCGGCTGGGTGATCGATACCCCCGGCGTGCGCTCCTTCGGCCTCGCGCACGTCACGGCGGACACCCTGCTCGCGGCCTTCACGGACCTCGCCGAGGTCGCCGCCGAGTGCCCCCGCGGCTGCACGCACCTCGCCGACTCCCCCGACTGCGCGCTCGACGAGTGGGTCGAGGCCGCCGACGACGGCGAGGAACGGGCCGGTCGCGCCGCGCGGGCGGACTCCTTCCGTCGCCTGCTCGTGGCCCGCACCGATACGGTGTCGCCATGACATCGCGCCCCGCGTACGACGACGACCTGCGCCTCGCCCACGTCATCGCCGACCAGGTCGACGCCCACACGATGGAACGCTTCGGTGCGGTGGACCTGCGGGTCGAGACGAAGCCCGACCTGACGCCCGTGACGGACGCGGACCGGCACGCCGAGGAGCTCGTGCGCTCCCAGCTCGCACGCACCCGCCCGCGCGACGCCGTGATCGGTGAGGAGTTCGGTGAGACGGGGCACGGGACGCGCCGGTGGATCGTCGACCCGATCGACGGGACCAAGAACTTCGTGCGCGGGGTGCCCGTGTGGGCCACGCTCATCGCGCTGGTGGACGGCGAGGACGTCGTCGTCGGCGTCGTCTCCGCCCCCGCCCTCGGCCGCCGCTGGTGGGCCGCGCACGGCTCCGGGGCATGGACCGGACGTTCCATGTCCGCCGCGCGCCGCCTCCAGGTCTCCGGGGTGCGCACCATCGAAGATGCCTCGTTCAGCTACTCGAGCCTCACGGGCTGGCGGGACATCGGCCGGCTCGACGAGCTCCTCGAGCTGAGCGACACCGTGTGGCGCACGCGCGCGTACGGGGACTTCTGGTCCTACATGCTCGTGGCCGAGGGCGCCGTCGACGCCGCCGCCGAGCCCGAGCTCGCGCTGCACGACATGGCCGCACCGTCGATCGTCGTGGCCGAGGCGGGCGGGCGGTTCACCTCACTGTCCGGCGTCGACGGGCCGTGGGGCGACAACGCGGTGGCCACCAACGGGCTCCTGCACCGCACCATGCTCGAGCGCCTCGGCTACTGAGCCGCGCTAGGGCCGCGGGAGGTCCGCGAGCTCGCTGACGTCGTACCAGAGCAGGTCGCGGTCGCCCAGGCGGGCGGCCGCGTCCGCGTCGCCGCCTCGTGCCGCACGCACGTCCGCGGCGGCCTCGGTCTCGTCGACGAGCACGCACACGACGTCGCGCCACGCCACGTCATCGGTGAGCACGAGCTGGCTCGGCTCGGCCGCGCCGTCGACCACCCGCACCACGGCATCGGGCACGTCCGCGACCACCACGAGCCGCAAGGGGACGTCGTCGTCGGACTGTCGCGAGAGCGACTCGTCGGCCGCGGCGAGCTGGGCGACGTACTCCCACGCCTCTTCGTCCTCGGTCGCCAGAGCGGCCCGAACGACCGGCGTGGCCCCGTGAGCGGTCCCGATCGTCAGGGTCGCGGGGTGGGCGTCGAGCTCGGCGAAGGTCGCGGGCAGGTAGATGCGCACGTGCCCAGTGTGCCCGCCGGAACGTCGCAGCGTCGTGCCGACGGGCCGGGAGGACCCTAGGAACGCGCCGCAGCGCGCCGTCCCGAACGGCGGGTCGCCGCGGGCTCAGTGCTCTGGGCCGCGCGGACCTTCTCGAGGTCCGCCGCGAGCGCGGCGAAGGCCTTGCGCGCCGGCGAACCCGTCGCAACCTCGCGCAGCGCGACCCCGCGCAGCACGGCCGTATCGAGGGCCGCACGGTCGTCCGGGACGAAACGCACGTCGCCCACGCCTGCGTAGCGCTCGAGCGCAGCACCCACGAGATCGGCGGGTCGCGGCCCCACGGCCGTAGCGCGAAGTCGGTTGGCGAGCACCACGCGCGAGCCCGGCACGCCGACCCCGTCGAGGTCGCCGAGCGCACGCACGAGCCGCTGCACACCGATCGGGTCCGCCGCACCGACCACCACCACGAGGTCCGCCGCCGCGAGCGCGCTGAGGGTCGCGGCGTTGCGGCGGGGCGCACGCGTGTCATAGCTGAGCGCCTCGTCGTCCTCGACGCCGAACCCGCAGTCCACCACGGTCCACGTGGCGAGGGTCCGCGCGACGTCCCACACGTTGTCGAGCGCGGGGCCCGGCACCTCCGCCCAGCGCGCGGCACGCGAGATGCCCGTGACGACTCGCAGCCCGGGCGCGACCACGGGAGCGAGGAGTGCGAGCGCTGTGCGGTCGAGGGTGCCCTGGCCCGCGGCCCGCGCGGCCGCGGCGATCCCTGGGGCCTCGTCGAGGAGGCCCAGCACCTGCCCCACGGTCCCGCCGTACGTGTCCGCGTCGACGAGCAGCACCTCGCCGTCGGCCCCGCTCCTGAGCGCTGCGAGCTCCGCGGCAAGGTTCACCGCGACCGTCGTGCGTCCCGGGGCGCCCGTGGGGCCCCAGACAGCGACCACGCGGCCGGGTGTCTCGGGGCGCGCGGCCTCCTCGCCGCTGCTCTGGGCGAGGAGCTCGACCGCCACCGACCAGTCGGTCTCGGCGCCACCAGCACCTTCACCGCCGCCCGCTCCGAGCTCAGGCTCACCCGCCGACGGGGAAGTACCCCCACTCACGGCTGCGGAGTCGGTGGCCTGGCGCGCGCGGCGCCCGGTGTCCGCCGTCGGACCGTCTCCTCCCGCGCGAAGGCTCGCGGCCTCGCGCGCCACGGCGTCCACGGCACCGTCCGGAGCGACGACGACGGCGATCCCGAGCGCCCGTGTCCGTTCGGCGAGCCAGCCCTCGGGCGGGTCCGCGAGCGCGACCGTCCGCACCCCCGCAGCGAGCAGCTCGGAGACGGCCTCGCGGTCGAGGCCAGGAAGGTCCGCCGAGACGACGGCGATCCGTCCGAGCCCCGCCTGCGCGGCGGCCAAGAGCTCGGGCACGTCCCCGCACCGGCGCACGAGGACGGCGCCGGGCGCAAGGGACTCGGCGGCCGTGACGAACGCGACCTCGTCCGGGCCGTGGAGCGCACCGAGGATGCCGATCGTGCGGCTCATGCGTCAGCTCCCTCCGAGCACGGGCACCACGCGCACCGCTCCGGCGGCGGCCGTCGCGGCGAGGACGGCGGGCAGCTCGGCCTGGGGCACGAGCACGTGCACCACCGTCTGGCCCTGCGCGAACGCGCCCGTCGGCTTGGTGATCTCGACCACCGTCAGCGCGACGGCGAGCTGGCTCGGCTCTGGGGCGTCCTCTCCCGGCTCGGGGACGAACCACAGGTCGACCACGGCGCCCTGGGTCACGGCGGATCCGGGGTCCGCGACGGTGAGGGCGACGGGGTGCGCGTCGAGGTCGGCGCGGTCACCGAGCGCGGCGCGCGGCACGAGCTCGCCGTCAGCCACCGTCCGCAGCACCACGAGGTCCGCGGGCAGCGGCTCGGTCGCGTCGAGGTAGGAGGGCAGCTGCGTGCCACCGAGCCGCACCTCGGCCACCGCGACGTTGTCCTCCGTGAGCGGGGTCCCCGGCGTGAGGGTCCCGCGGGCCACCCAGACGGGCGTCGAGGCCTGGGCGGCCGTCACGACCCAGGACCCGGCCGCGACGCTCGCCGCGACGAGCAAGAGCCCCACCACGAGCCGCGGGTCACGCCATGAAGGGCGCCGCAGGCGGGTGGCCTGCGGAGCCGGTAGAGCGGTCGCGCTGCGTGGGGGCGCCGTCATCTGCGCCATGGTGGACCCTCCGTCCCCTTTGTCCGTTTGCGGGACCATCATGGCGGATCACACGCAGCGCGTCATCGAGCCTGTGGATATCTGAGACGGGGCGGTGCTGCGTGGCAAGATCTGGCACATGACACCGCGATTCCTCACCCTCGCCGACGTGGTCGAACAGCTCAACATATCGATGGTGCAGGCCCGTGCCCTCGTGCGCACCGGCGAGCTGCCCGCGATCCAGCTGGGCGGGCGCAACGTGTGGCGCGTCGAGGTGAGCGAGCTCGAGGCGTACATCGAGCGCAAGTACGCCGAGAACCGCGAGCGCATCGCCACCGAGCAGGAAGAGCAGCGCGAGCGCGAGGACACCGAGCACGAGGG
>JAAYZM010000197.1 GCA_012514835.1 Actinomycetales bacterium | reverse complement strand
GCTCGAGGGCTACCGGGCTGAGCTCGCCGCACGAGTGCCGCCCGCGCCCTCGGCTCCCCGGGCCCCCGGACCGTTGCGCGCCCGCGACATCGTCTGGGGCACGACGGTCGCGTACCTGACGATGCCCGTCTATGCCGCCGCCGCGGTGGCGGTGGAGGCTGGTGTGGTCGATCTGTCGGTCCTCGGTCTGATCCCCTTCGTGCTCGTCTACAGCCTCGTGCCCGCAGCCCTCCTCGGCGCACCCACCGGTGCCGCGCTCGCGTGGTGCCTGCGCAGGGTGGCTCACCAGGCGTGGCACGTGGTCGCGTTCGCCGTGCTCGGCGCCGCGGTCGCGGCACTCGTCGTGCTCGTGCTGCTGAGCGGGCTGGAGCTCGCGTTCCTCGTCCCCGCGACGGCGCTCGCCGCCGCGACGGGCCGGGCGGCCCTGTGGCGACGCTTCGCGCCCGAACGTACGGGTGCCGCAGTGGAGTCAGGCTCATGACGTCCGACGGCGGGCCTCTGGGGGATCGGCGTGCCACGCCCGAGCCGAGAGCGTCGGTCGTAGGGCTTGATGCTTATGACGCACCGCGGCAGCGCACCGGCTTCTCGGCGGGTGCTCTCGCGTGGGGAGCGGCCGTCGCATGGCTCACCCTTCCGGTCTACCTGGTCGTGCTCGACCTGCCCAGGGCTCCTGACGATCTGCACAACATGGTCGGGCTCCCGGCGGCTGTCGTGCTCGTGCTCGGCTACTCGTTCCTCCCGGTGGTGCTGCTAGGCGTGCCCGCGGGCATCCTCGTGGCGCGGCAGATTCGCTGGGTCGAGAACCAGTGGTGGCACGTGGGAGCGTTCGCTCTCGTGGGAGGTGTCGTGGGTGTCTTGGGCTCGGCCGTCACCCTCGGTGCCTTCTCGTTCGCTCTCGTGCTGCCGACGGCGCTCGCGGCCGCGACGGGCCGGGCGGCGCTGTGGCGGCGCTTCACCGTCGCGAGCGCGGCAATGTGCACCGCCGAGGGGCCCACAGGTGAACCCACGGGTGCGGGAGGATAGGGGGGTGGATACCCCGGAGCCCTTCGTCCTGCGTGGTCGCCTCGTCGCCCCGAGGGAGGTGATCGAGGACGGCGCGGTGGTGGTCCACGGTGAGCACCTTGCATGGGTCGGTGACGCCGCCCGCGTGCCGAGTCGTTGGCGCAGGCTGGTCGCCGCCGCTCCGCCGTCGGACAACGTCCTGCTCCCCGGACTGGTGGACCTGCACAACCACGGCGGCGGGGGAGCGAGCTTCCCCGAGGCGAGCGACGTCGAGGCCGTCCGCACGGCGGTGCGCGAGCACCTCGTGCACGGCACCACGTCGCTCGTCGCCTCGCTCGTGACGGCGCCTGGACCGGTGCTCCTCGAACGGGTACGCACCCTTGCGGCCGTCGTGGCCGCGGGCGAGCTCGCCGCGATCCACCTCGAGGGCCCGTTCCTCTCCCCGCTGCGCTGCGGCGCGCAGGACCCGCGCGCGATGGTCCAGGGTGACGTGACGCTCGTGCACGAGGTCGCCCTCGCCGCGGGAGGTGCGTTCGCGACCATGACGTACGCGCCGGAGATCGCGGGGTCGCAGGACGTGGTGCGCGCGCTCGCGGAGGTCGGGGCGGTGCCGTCGATCGGCCACAGCGACGCGACGGCCGCCGAGACGCGCGCGAGCATCGACGTCGCCCGCGAGGCACTCACCGGCCACGGCGCGCGGTCGGGCCGTCCGACGGCGACCCACCTGTTCAACGGCATGCGTCCGCTGCACCATCGCGAGCCGGGTCCCGCGGGGGAGTGCCTCGCGGCGGCGGCGCGCGGAGAGCTCGTGGTGGAGCTCGTGGCCGACGGCGTGCACCTGGCCGACGAGACGACCACGATGGTGTTCGACCTCGTGGGCGCGGACAACGTCGCGCTCGTGACCGATGCGATGGCCGCGACGGGCATGGCGGACGGCGAGTACGTGCTGGGCGGGCTCGGGGTCTCGGTGCACGCAGGCGTGGCGCGGCTCGCGGAGGGAGGCGCGATCGCCGGGGGGACGTCGCACCTGCTCGACGTCGTGCGGCGGACCGTCCAGCTCGGGGTACCGCTCGAAGATGCCGTGCGTGCGGCCTCGTCGACGCCGGCGGCGGTGCTCGGGCGGCCCGATCTCGGGGCGCTCGAGGAGGGACGGCTCGCGGACGTGCTGGTCGCCTGCCCGGACCTGCGGGTGCGCGAGTTGTACCGGGACGGGGTACGCGTGGTCGGCTGACCGGTTGCGGGGCGGGGAGTCGCGGGCTCGGCAAGATCGCGGCAAGCACTTGAATCAAATCGATTCGACCGCTAGAGTCGCGGGACTGTGAACGCGCTCCCACCACCGAAGGATCCCGCAGCGATGACGCTCAACCCGTCCGAGTCCCGCACGTTCCCCGACTCCTTCGTCTGGGGGGCCGCGACGGCCTCGTACCAGATCGAGGGCGCGGTCAAGGAGGGCGGGCGCGGCCCGTCCATCTGGGACACCTACTCCGCCACGCCCGGCAAGACCTTCGAGGGTCACACCGGTGAGATCGCGGCGGACCACTACCACCGCACCGCGGAAGACATCGCGATGATGAAGGACCTGGGCCTCGACGCCTACCGGTTCTCCCTCGCGTGGCCGCGCATCCAGCCCACCGGCTCGGGCTCGTTCAACCCCGAGGGGCTCGGCTTCTACGACAAGCTCATCGACGACCTCCTCGCCGCGGACATCGACCCCGTCGTGACGATGTACCACTGGGACCTCCCGCAGGGCCTCGAGGACGCCGGCGGCTGGCCCGCGCGGGACACGGCGCTGCGCTTCGCGGACTACGCCCAGAAGGTCGTCGAGACGTACTCCGACCGCGTGAAGATCTGGACCACGCTCAACGAGCCGTGGTGCTCGTCCTACCTCGGGTACGGCTCCGGTGTGCACGCCCCCGGTCGCGCGAACGGTGCGGAGGCCCTCGCGGCGGTGCACCACCTCAACCTCGCCCACGGCTTCGGCGGCCGCGCGGTGCGCGACGTCCTGGGCGACGCGGCGACCCTCTCGCTCACGCTCAACCTGCACGTCATGCGGCCCGCGGACCCCGAGAGCCCCGCGGACCTCGACGCGGCCCGCAAGACGGACGCGCTCGCGAACCGGGCGTTCCTCAACCCCGTGCTCGACGGCTTCTACCCGGCGGACCTCCTCGAGGACACGGCGGGCGTCACGGACTGGTCCTTCGTGCGGGACGGTGACCTCGAGATCACGCACACGGGCCTCGACGTGCTCGGCGTGAACTTCTACTCCACGCAGCGCGTCACGAAGTTCTCGGGGGACCACCCGCGCTCGATGAACGACGGCCACGGCGCGTCGAAGCACTCCCCGTGGCCCGGTGCGGAGGACGTCGAGTTCCTCCCGCAGCCCGGCCCCCACACCGAGATGGGCTGGAACATCGACCCGTCCGGCATGACCGAGCTGCTGCTGGGCCTGCACGAGACGTACCCCGAGCTGCCGCTCATGATCACGGAGAACGGCGCCGCGTTCGCGGACACGGACATCCGCGAGGGTGGCCGCGTGCGGGACACGGACCGCGTCTCCTACGTGTACCGCCACCTCGACGCCGTGGGCGACGCGATGGACGCCGGGGCGGACGTGCGCGGCTACTTCGTGTGGTCGCTCATGGACAACTTCGAGTGGGGATACGGCTACTCCAAGCGCTTCGGCATCGTGCGGATCGACTACGACACGCTCGAGCGCCAGTGGAAGGACTCGGCGTTCTGGTACCGCGAGGTCGCCCGCACGCACGCCCTGCCGCCCGTGGAGAGCGCCGCCGACCTCACCTGAGGACCGGAACTAGGCTGAGCCGCATGGCACGGCGTCGATCGAGCAAGCGGCCCTACGGGGCCGAGCACCCCGAGCTCGACGTCGACCGTGCCCGCGGCGGACGGTCTACCGAGGACGGGCCGGACGGCTCGTGGACCGTGCAGCGCGTCACCGGTTCGGAGAAGTCCTACACGTGCCCCGGCTGCCACCAGCAGGTGGCGCCGGGCACGGCGCACGTGGTCGCCTTCGCGAACGACTCGCTCTTCGGGGCCGACGCCGCCCTCGCCGACCGTCGGCACTGGCACTCCGGATGCTGGGCGTCTCGGGGCCGACGCCGGTGAGCGGGGGACTGCCCCGGCTCGTCGCGACCGATCTCGACGGCACCCTGCTGCGCTCGGACGGTACGGTCTCGCCGCGCACGGCCCGGGTGCTCGCTGAGCTCGAGGAAGCCGGGGTCGACGTCGTGTTCGTCACGGCCCGCCCGCCCGAGTGGGTCGACGCCCTTGCGCTCGCCGTCGGGGCGCACGGCACGGTGATCTGCGCGAACGGGGCGTTCGTCTATGACGTGCCGAGCCGCTCGATCCTCTCCTCGCACGTGCTCGAGGCGGGCTTCGTGGCGAGCCTCGTCACGGAGCTGCGTGCGGCGCTGCCCGCCGCGTCCCTCGCGATCCAGGGACCGGGCGGGCTGCTGAGCGAGTCGCACTTCCCGCTGCTGTGGCCGAGCGGCCCGACGTGGCGCCAGGCCGCGACGGTCGAGTCGTTCCTCGACGTGCCGATCGGCAAGCTCATGGTGCAGTGCGCCGCGACCCCGCCCGCGGAGCTGCTCGGGCTCGTCGCGGAGGTCCTCGCGGGCCGGGCCACGGTGTCCCACTCGGGCGTGCCGGGCCTCGCCGAGGTGTCGGCAGCCGGTGTCACGAAGGCCACGACCCTCGCGCGCTGGTGCGCGGCCCGCGGGATCGAGGCCCGCGACGTCTGGGCCTTCGGGGACATGCCCAACGACCTCGAGATGCTCGGCTGGGCGGGGACGGCCTTCGCCGTCGCGGGCGCGCACCCCGACGTGCTCGACGCGGCCCACCGCGTGATCGGTGCGAACGACGACGACGGCGTCGCCGAGGTGCTCTCCGCGGCCCTCGCGGCTGTGCGGGACTAGGCTCGCGGCAGTCGTCCTACGAGAACGAGGAGGTCACGTGCGCGTCGACGGACAGCTCGAGGTCCACCACTACCGTCCCGGCACCACGGGCACGCCGATCGTGCTCCTGCACGGGTTCCCGCTCGACCGGCGGATGTGGGACGACGTCGTGGACATCGTGCCGGGCGAAAGGCCCCTGATCGCGATCGAGCTGCCGGGCTTCGGCCTCTCGCCGCGCGGCGAGGACGTGGCCGAGACGCTCGGTCTCGACCCCGCACCGTCCCTCGAGACGGCGGCCGCGGGGGTGGTCGAGGCGCTGCGCGCGCACGGGATCGACCGCGCCGTGATCGCGGGCCTCTCGATGGGCGGGTACGTCGCGATGGCCGTGCTCGAGAGGGCGTCGGAGCTCGTGGCCGGGCTCGCCCTCGTCGACACGAAGTCGACCGCGGACGGGGTCGAGGCGATCACGAACCGGCACCGCATCGCGGACGCGGTCGAGGACTCCGAGCGCATCGACGAGGTCCTCGGCCTGCGCACGTCCCTGCTCGGCGCGACCAACCGCGCTGCCCGCCCGGGGCTCGCCGCGCGGCTCGAGAGCTGGATCCGGGACCATGGCCCGCACGGTGTCGCGTGGGCGCAGCGCGCGATGGCGGCCCGTCCCGACCGCACCGACGTGCTGCGCCGCTACGACGGCCCCAGCGTCGTGGTGGTGGGCGACGAGGACGAGCTCGCGCCCGTGGCGGCCGCGCAGCACATGGTCGATGCGCTGTCGGTGCGGGGGAGCAGCGAGCTCGTCATCGTGCCGCGCGCGGGTCACATGACCACGATCGAGGCGCCCGAGGCGGTCGCCTCCGCGTTGTCCCAGCTGGTGCAGCGCGTCTAGGAGGGCTGTGTCCTGCGGGCCAGGACGCGCTCGAGCGCTTCCTGGAGGTCGATCGACTCGCCGTCGCGCGCACCCTTGCCGAGGATCAGCGGGGGGTCGGACGGCTCGGGCGTGGCCCCGAAGAGCTTGGTGCGCAGGCCGCCTGCGACGGTCATGACGTAGAAGTTGCCCTCGGTGTCGAGGGCGGCGGACTCGTTGACGCGCAGGTACCAGCCCGTCAGCCCGGTCCGGTAGCGGCCCCGGTTGCCGTAGCCGCGCGCGAACAGCGGCTCAGGGGTGATCCCCGCGTGCTCGGCGGCCTCGAGGAACCCCGCGATGAGCACGCGCGCCTGCGCGGTCTCCGCGGCCTGTCGCTCGGCGAGGCGTCGCACCTGGCCGGCCGCGTCGTGCGTGCGTCGCTCGCGCCACGAGGCGCCCTGGTTCGGCACGCGGTCAGCCGTTCTGGGCGCCGGCCGGGTCGTGCTCGCGCTCGTCGGAGGACTCCGGGGTCTCCGGGGCGTCAGCAGGAGACTCGACGGACGTGTCCGACGCCGGACCCTGGGCGTCACCGGGCACGCTGTCCGCAGCGGGGGCGTCCTCGACCGGCGCAGCGTCCTCGGCCGCGGGGCTCGCGGCGTCGGCCGGTGCCTCGCCGTCGGACACCGCTTCGCCGTCGGACACAGTCTCGTCGTCGGACGCCGCCTCGTCGTTCTTCGCCGCGGCGACCGCGGACACGGGGGCTGGACGCCCCTTGCGCCCGGGCTTCGCGCTCGCCTTGAAGGTCTCCTCGACCTTGGACGCGCGCTCGAGCGTGGCCTTGCTCGGCACGGGCTCGGAGACGAGCAGGCCGCGCAGCTCGTCGAGGTAGGCGGTGATGGACTCGCGCTGGCGGTTGAGGTCCTCGACCTGGCGCGCGGCGGTGGTGCGCTCGCGCTCGGCCTCGTTCATGGCCTCGGAGAGGGTCTTCTCGGCGTGCTCGCGGGCCTCCGTCACGACGCGGTCGGCGTTGCGGCGGGCGTTCGCGAGGAGCTCCTTCGCGCCGGTGTCCGCATCGCGGCGGACCTCCTCGGCGCGCTCGAGGGCCTTGGTCACGCGTGCCTCGGCCTCGGCGGCGTGCGCCTCGGCGTCCGCGACGAGCTTCTCGGTCTCCGCGCGGGCCGCTTCGTGGCGCTCGGTGTCCGCCCGTTCGGCCGCCTCGCGGCGCTGAGCCACCTCGATCTGGGCGTCCGAGAGAACCTGCTGCGACTGCTGGCGCAAGGACTCGGCCTGCGAGCGAGCGGAGGTGAGCGCCTCGTTCGCCTCGCGCTGGGACTGCGTGGCGAGCCGCTCGACCTCGAGCCGGGTCCTCTCCCGCAGCTCGGCGGTCTCGCGCTCGGCCGCCTCGCGCTGCTCCGTGGTCTCTCGGGCAGCGAGGGTCCGCAGCTCGGTGGTCTCGCGCTCGGCGGTCTCGCGCAGGTGAGCCACCTCGGCGGCCACGGTCGCGCGCAGCTCGGTGGTCTCGCGCTCGGCGCCCGCGCGCAGCTCGTTCGCGTACTCCTCGGCGGCGCGGCGCAGCTCCGCCACCTCCGCCTCGGCGGCGGACCGCAGCGCGGCGACCTCTTCCTCGACGCTCGCCTTGAGCTCACCCGTCTCGCGCTCCGCGGCGGCCCGCACGAACCCGGCGTACTTGTCCGCCTCGGTCCGCAGGTTGCCCGTCTCCGCGGTGACGCGCTGCTCGAGGGCCGTCGCGTCACGCTCGGAGGCCAGGCGCACGGCGTCGGCCTCTTCCTGGGCGCGCGTCTTGAGCGCCGCGACCTCCGCCTCGACGGCGCGGCGCAGGTCCGTCGCGAACGCCTCTGCCTCGGAGCGGACGGTCGAGGCGTGCTGGTCCGCCTCGGAGCGCAGCGCCGCGGCCTCGTTCGCGGTGCGCTGGCGCAGCTCGGTCGTCTCGGCGTCCGCGCTCTGGCGCAGGTCTGTCGCGTAGCGCTCGACCTCCTCGCGCTGGGCGGTGGTCTCGGACTCGGTGCTCTGGCGCAGCTCGGTGGCTGCGCGCTCGGTGCTCACGCGCAGCTCGGTGGTCTCGCGCTCGACGGTGGCGCGCAGGGTCGCGAGCTCGCGCTCGAGCGTGGTGCGGCGCTCCGACTCCTCCGTGGTGATCGCGCTCTGGATGCGCGCGGCCTCACGCTCCGCGGAACCGACCAGCTCCTCGGCGCGACGCTGCGACGCCGAGAGCGTGCTCTCCGCCTCGGACGCCGCGCTCGTGCGCAGCTCTTCCGCCTCACGGCGCGCGGTCGCGAGCATCTCGGCGACCTCGTTCTCGGCGCGGGCGCGCAGCTGGCCCGCGGCGAGCTTGGCGCGCGCGAGCGAGTCGGACGCCTGCGCGTTCGCCTGGGCCACGACGTCGGAGGACTGTTCCTCGGCGCTGCGCAGCAGCTGCTCGATGCGCGAGCCGAGGCCGGAGTACGTGGGGCGCTCCGCCTCGCGCAGCTGCCGGTGCGCCTCGGAGAGCTCGCCCGCGACCTGGAGCGCCTTCGAGTCGAGCTGCTCCACCTGGGAGCGGGCCTCGACGAGGGACTGCTCGAGGGCGTTGATCCGCGCGTCGACGGCTGCCTTCTCGTAGCCACGCATGGCCGTGGGGAACTGCACGCGCTCGTCGGACACTCTTTCTCCTCCTGTAGCAGGCCGTCTGGCACCAGCGCCTGGCGTGCTCGGGCACGCCGGGGTGTCGTCGACCGTGGTCAGGATATCGGCCGAGTGCTCGATTTGCCCCTTGCTCGCCTATCCTAGGACGCCGGGCAAGAAGGGAATCGCGTGCGACTACGTCTTACCGGGGCCGTCCTGGTCCTCCTCGGACTGGTGGCGGCTGGGACCGCCGTCGCTTCGGCGACCCTCTGGCGTCCCGCCGATCACATCCGCGCGGAAGCCCTCGCCTCGGGTGCGACCACGCTGCTGGTCACCGAGCCCGGCGTGCTCGAGCTCGCGGCGTCCACCGTGGCGGTCCGTGCGACGGCGCCCGAGGGGGCGCGCGTCGTGATCGCGGTGGGGCGCGAGGCGGACGTCCTCGCGTGGGTGGGCGCCGACGCGCACACGCGCGTCACGGGCCTGGCCGACGCCGCGACGCTCGCGACCCGCCCCGGCGAGGTTGGTGAGGTCCCCGTGGCCAGCCCGTCCCCGTCCGCGAGCCCGTCACCGTCGGCGAGCCCGTCCCCGGCAGCGAGTCCGGACGAGACGGCGAGCCCCGACGCGAGTGCCTCGCCCGACGCCACGGACGACGCCGACGCGGACACGGATGCGGACGCCGACGCCGACGCCGACGCCGCTGACGATGCCCCGGACGTGGTCGAGAGCACGGTGGCCGACCCAGCAGCCTCGGACATGTGGGTCACGAGCGCGGAAGGTGTCGGCTCGGCGGAGCTCTCGTGGACCCACCGGCCCGGGCGCTGGTCGCTGCTCGTCGCGACGACCGACGCCGGGGGAGCCGCACCGACGCTCGAGCTGACGTGGCCTCGCGAGGTCGTGACGCCGTGGTTCCGACCGGGTCTGTGGACGGGTGTCGTGCTCGTCCTGCTCGGTGCGGTCGCCTTCGTGATCGGGTGGCGACGCAGCCAAGCGACCGAACCGAGCTGGGTGGACGTGGACGCCGAGCCCGAGGGCTCCGCCGTCGTCGACGCTCCCGTGCCTGTGCCCGCGCAGCCCGAGGTGCCGCTCACGCGCCGCCAGCTGCGCGAGCTCGAGGCGGCTCAGGCCGCGGGACGTGGCGCACGCGCCGCCGTCCCGACGGTCCGCCGCGGAGCCGAGGCGCCCGTCGAGGTCACGGCCGGGTCAGCCCCCGTCGCACCGACCCCGTCGACTCCGCCCTCGGCCACTCCGCCCTCGGCCACTCCG
>JAAYZM010000196.1 GCA_012514835.1 Actinomycetales bacterium | reverse complement strand
CGCGCAGCCACATCATCGTGTCGACGTGGGTGAGCTCGACCTGCGGCTCGACGCTCCCCCCGCTGCGCACGGGCGCCTCGCGCGACTGGGCCGCGAGGGCGTGCGCCCCCACCGGGTCGCCCGTGGCCGCGGCCGCGAGCGCCTCCGCGGCGAGCGTGAAGCGCGCGAAGCCGCCCACGTCGAGGGTGCGGATACGCACGTTCGCGGCCCGCAGCTCGGCCCGCGCGGTGCTCCACGCACCCGCCGCGATCGCGTCGAACCCGCGGCGCAGGTGCAGGCCCGTCCAGTCGACGGTGCCGGGCAGCCCCTTGCCGTACAGGTGGTCGATCTCCGCGCCGGGCGCTTCCCCACGCCACACGCGCGAGGCGTAGGTGGCGAACACGATGTCGCTCGGGCCCCAGCGGTAGGTTCCGATCGAGCGCAGCGCCACGGGCAGGTAGCGCTGGGCGAGGTGGTCGATCTCGCTGAAGCGCCCGACGAGGGCGAGCCCGGTGATCGTGGGTCCCACGAGGGGCACGACGTCCGCGCCCGCTTCGGGGGCGTCGAGCTCGGCGAGCAGCCCGGGGAGGGCTTCGCGCACACGCCCTGACCAGCCGAGGTGGGTGAGCCGCTCGCGCACGAGCCGCGTGGTCCCCTTGCGCGCCGCGGCGGTGTCGAGCGCGGTCACGCGTGCGAGACCGTCGTCGAGGACGCGCAGCGCCCCGGCCAGGTCGTCACCACGGTAGTGGTGGACCTGGGCCTCGAGGACGTCCGCGCGCACCCCGAGCGCGATCACCTCTTCGTCGAGGGGGAGCTGGACGAGGATCTCGCGCGCCTCGCGCACGTCGTGCTGGGCAAGCTCACGGCTGCCGAAGTGTCGCCACGCCTCCCCGCGGCACAGCAAGAGCTCGACCCGGACGGCGTCCGCACGCTCGTTCGGGGCGTCCCCGAGGGCGTGCAGGCGGATCATCTCCGTGGCGAACGCGACGGCCGTGGGCCGGGACAGCCGCTCCATCGCGGCCTCGTAGCCGTCGCGCAGCACGTGCGCCGGCACGGGCACCCCGTGGCTGAGCGCCCGGTTGACCCAGCGCAGCAGGTCGTCGGGTGTCCCCACGCGTGCGACGTAGGACGCGACGGCACGCTGGAGCACCTCGCGCTGCCGCTGCGCCGAGGTGTGGGACGCGACGGCGTCCCCGTAGAGCGGGTGGGTGATGCGCAGCACGACCTCGGTGGGTCCACCGTCCGCGCCGTCCTCGCTGCGCGAGACGAGCCCGAGCGCGAGGAGCTCCTGGACCGCCGAGCGGGGGTGCTCGTCGAGGACGGCGTGCAGGGGGCGCGGCCCGCCGAGCGCGATCTCCTCGAGCAGGGCGCGCACGTCGTCGGACACGTACGCGACGTCGTGCGCCACGACGTCGAGCAGGCGCTGGCTCGTCCCCGCGATGCCTTGCCACACCCACACCCCTTCGGTGCGGGCGAGGTCACCGCTGTGGCGCAGGTCCCGCACGAGCTCGGCGAGGTAGAAGACGTTCCCGCTCGTCATCCGCCACAGCCGGTGCGCGGTGTCCGCGGTGATCGGGCCCCCGAGCTCGGCGACGAGCAGGCTCTCCGTCTGCGCGAAGTCGAGCGGCTCGATGTCGATGCGCTCGAGCACGTCGTCACGCCACAGCTCGAGCCACGGCGACCACGACGCCGCGGAGCGGCGCATCGAGACGAGCAGCACCACGTCCTCGTGCCGCGCGAGCCACTCGACCACCTGGCTCGAGGCCTCGTCCAGCAGGTGGGCGTTCTCGATGCGCAGGACGGGCTGGCTGCCCGCACCACCGTCGTCGGACACGTCTCGCAGGCTCGCCACGATGGCGCGCGCCGTGCGTGCGGCGCTCGACCCCAGGAGGTCCACGTCGCCGAGGAGGGGTTCGAGCGCGCCGAGCGGCAGGGCGCGCCGGGCCGCGGTGGCCGTCACCGTGACGACGCGCGCGCCGGTGGCGGCGAGCTGCGGGACCACGAGGTTCACGAGGTGGGTCTTGCCGACGCCGGCGTCGCCGACGACGATCACCCCGCGACCGGTACGGGCGAGCTCGACCACCCGGTCCACGAGCTCGGGTCGCGTCGAGTGGCGCACCGCCGGGCGCCCTTGGCGCTGGAGCGGGACCGAGACCTCAGCCACGACCTGGGTGCGAGGATGTGCGGCGGCCTGGCCCTGTGTCCCTGGTCGCGCTGACATGGCTGTCCCTCAGGTCGGTGCTGGCGTCGTGTTCTGCTGGCGTGCTGGTCCTACCTACTTCTTCGGTCGGGACGCGCCCGGAGTTGAGTCACCCGTCTGGGTCAAGGGACCTAGGTCCTTTCGTGCACCTCCAGACACGCCTCCCTCACCGTGATACCAGGAACTTTGTCCCTCGGTGGGGCAAATGGGCACTTCGTCCCACATCGCGTCCGAAAACCTGGGTACCGATTACCGATGACCCCTTCTCGGGCCCTCCCTAGCGTGGTCGAGACATCGTCGTCCGCCGTCCCAGGTACGTCCGGTCCTCCGGGCGGCCGCCGAGAAGAGGAACACCGTGCCGACCTACACAGCTCCCGGCGTCTACGTCGAAGAGATCCCGTCCTCCCAGAAGGTCCTGACCTCCGCCCCCACGGCCGTGACGGCCTTCGTGGGCTTCACCGCGAGCGCCCCGACGGACGACCCGAACGACCCCCAGGGTGTCGCTCCACGGCTCGTCACGAGCTGGACGCAGTTCGAGTCGCTGTACGGCAGCTTCGTCGAGGGCGCGATGCTCCCGCTCGCCGTCCACGGCTACTTCCTCAACGGCGGCACCCAGGCGTACATCGTGCGCGTGCCGAACGCCGAGCCCGCCGGTGAGCCGGCCCGCGCGGCGCTGCCCGCCGCCGACCGTGCGCTCGGGCTGCCCGTGAGCATCGAGTCGGTCGAGCCCGACGCCGACATCACGGTCGAGATCGCGACGGCGGACGTGGCCGACGACGCCGAGGGCGCCGCACCGTTCTCCCTGTCGATCATCGAGGGCGGCGAGGTCGTCGAGTCCTACGAGGACCTGACCCTCGACGGCCCCCGTGGCGTCGCGGGCGTCGTCAACGCCACGTCGACCCGCATCAAGGTCGAGGTCAACCTCGCCGAGGACGTCGACCTGGCCTCCCAGCTCGACCTCCTCAAGCCCGGCGCGTACGCGCTCGAGAAGGCCGCCCCCGTCCCCGTGGCCGTCACGGGCCGCAAGTTCGCCGGCTCCGAGTCCGCGCGCTCGGGCATCAACGGCCTCGCGATCGCCGAGGACGTCACGATCGTGGCCGTCCCGGACCTCGTCACGGCCGCGACGAAGGAGGACGGCACCCTCGACCTCGGGCTGTGGAAGGCCGTGCAGACGTCCCTCATCGCCCACTGCGAGCAGCACTCGAACCGCATCGCGATCCTCGACACCCCGCCCGGGATGACCCCGCAGCAGGTGCGCGAGTGGCGCAGCGACGTCGCCCAGTACGACTCGGCGTTCGCGTCGCTGTACTACCCGTGGATCAAGGTCGAGAACCCCACCGGTTCGAACGGCAACGCCGAGATCCTCATCCCGCCGTCGGGCCACGTGGCCGGGCTGTGGGCGCGCACGGACGAAACCCGTGGCGTGTGGAAGGCCCCCGCGAACGACACGCTGCGCGGCGTCCTCGACGTCGAGCGCAACGTGACGCAGAACGAGCAGGGCCTGATCAACCCGATCGGGATCAACGCGATCCGCCCGTTCGGCACCCGCGGCATCCGCGTGTGGGGTGCTCGCACGCTCGCCTCGGACACCGACTGGCAGTACCTCAACGTGCGCCGGCTGTTCAACATGGTCGAGTCGACGATCCTCGAGGGCACCCAGTGGGCCGTCTTCGAGCCGAACGACGTCTCGCTGTGGGAGGGCGTCAAGCGCACGCTCGGCGGCTACCTGCACGGTCTGTGGCAGGCGGGCGCGCTGTTCGGCTCCACGCCGGACCAGGCGTACTTCGTGCGCTGCGACGAGACGACCAACACGCCCGAGTCGATCGACCAGGGCAAGCTCATCGTCGAGGTCGGGCTCGCGCCCGTGAAGCCGGCCGAGTTCGTCATCTTCCGCATCAGCCAGAACAAGCAGAGCGCTTCCTGAGCGGCTCGTCCTCGTCCACCACACACTTCACACCCGTAGGAGCACCCCATGTCCGGTCTCTTCACCGCTGACCCGATCATCTCCCAGAACTTCTTCCTCGAGATCGACGGCAAGGTCGTCACCGCCCTGATCTCCGTCTCCGGTCTCGACGTCGAGGTCGGCGTCGTCAAGTCGACACAGACGGGCGAGAAGGGTCAGAAGCAGCAGGTCAAGTTCCTCGGCCAGACGGTCGAGGTCCCCGACCTGTCCCTCACCCGCGTCGCCCCCTCCGACGTCGCCAACGACCCGCTGTGGCAGTGGTTCACCGCCGTGCGCCAGGGCGGCCTCGCGGGCGACCGTGCGGGCAACCGCAAGAACGGCTCCGTGGTCCTGTACGACGCGGGCGCCCAGGAGGTCGCTCGGTTCAACTTCTTCAACGGCTGGCCGTCGAAGATCTCCACGGACCAGCTCTCCGTCGACGGCCAGGACGCCGTCAAGGAGACGGTGACCCTCGTCATCGAGCGCCTCGAGCGGGCCAAGTGAGCCTGCGCACCCAGTACGAGTTCACCCTCCCTCGCGGTTATGTCGACCGCGAGGGAGCGGTGCACCGTTCCGGTGTCATGCGTCTCGCGACGGCGCGCGACGAGCTCGAACCGCTGCGCGACCCGACGATCCAGGGGCCGGACGACCCGCGCCTGACCATCGTCGTGCTCGCCCGCGTGGTCGAGCGCCTCGGTTCCCTCGAGCTCGTCACCGCGCACGAGATCGAGAACCTCTTCGCGGCCGACCTCGCCTACCTGCAGGACTTCTACGGCGTGATCAACTTCGGCACGCAAGAGGAGTTCGACGCGTTCCTCGCCGAGCACGCCCAGGCGGGTCCCGCAGCGGGGGTGTCGATCGACGCACCTTCCGACGCGGCGCCCGAGGCGCCGACGGAGGGGGCCGACGACGGTCAGGACGGCGAGCCCGACACCGACGTGTCTGCCCGGCCGGGACGCTCCGCGATCCAGGAGCTCGGCTCCGAGACGCGGTGACGCGCCGTGCTCCGCTATCCCGTCGACGCCCTGTGGCAGGAGATCGCTTACCTCGCGTATCACCTGCACTGGTCGATCGGTGACCTGCTCGACCTCGAGCACCTCGACAGGGTCCGCATGGTGCGGGCCGTCGCCACGATGAACGAACGAGCCTGGGAGGCGGTCCGCGACCATGCCGCTACCTGAGTCTGCCCTCCCGCTGGGCGGCGAGCCCACGACGTCCGGCCACTTCCTCTTCGAGGTGGACGGCGTCGAGATCGGGACGTTTCGCGAGGTCAAGGGCCTCGAGCTCGACATCGCTGTCGAGGAGTACGTCGAGGGCGGCCAGAACGCCTACGTGCACCAGCTCCCGGGCGTGATGCGCTGGCCCAACCTCGTGTTCGTCCGCGGGCTGGTGCAGTCCGACGCGCTCTTCGAGTGGGTGCGCAAGAGCTCCGGCGAGGGCTTCGCCGGGAGCGGCAACAAGCTCACGCGCGCCACGGGGGCTGTCACCGTGGTGAGCCACCAGGGCGAGCGCTTGCGCTCGTGGTCCGTCCAGGGCGTGTTCGCCGTGCGCTGGAGCGGCCCCCAGCTCGCCGCCGACTCGTACGATCCCCTCGTGGAGACCCTCGAGGTGGCGCACAACGGGTTCCGGTCCACGACGTCATGACCACCACCCACGACGACGACGCCGCTGTCGACCGCAACCGGCTCGGCCGGGCGGTCGCCGCGCGCCACCTCGGCGGTGTCGCCGGGCGCGGAGGCCTCGGCTCGGTCGCCGCGGCCTCGCTGCGCTTCGCGCGCGGGTGGGGGCGTCCCGCCGTCGTGCGCCGTCGCCTCTCCCGGCCCCTGCCCGTCGCGGCAGGGCCGACGACGACGGTCCCCGTGCCGACCGCGCCCCTCGAGCTGCGCCCCCCGCAGTGGTGGTCGCCGCCGGCCGAGGCAGAGGAGCTGCCCGGGCGCGGGCTGCGCCGCGTGGTGCGCCGCATGCCGAGCGAGCACGGCGCGCCCGGGTCCGTGCCGGCGCGGCTCGCTCCCCAGACCGTCGCGATGCGACTGCCTGCCGAGGTGGACGCCGTGGGCCGCATGACCACGCCCGCGGACTCACGATCTCGCCGCACCAGCTCGAGGCCACCGGGCGCCCGGCCCGCGGGAGGCCCCCCGGGGAACGCCGAGGGGGTCGGGTCCCGCTCGGAGCGCAGCGCCGGTTCGCGCCGCGCCGCGCAGGGCCCCGCCCCCACGAATCAGGGCCCCGCGCCCACGGCACCGCACCCCGCCCCCGCCGTGGGCTCGCCGCGCACGAACGACGACGGCGCGCTCGCGACGTCCGGGTCGGTGGGTGCCGGAGCTGCTTCCTCGGGCCACTCTGCTTCCAGCTCGATCCCCTCGGGTCCCGTCTCGGCTCCCGTCGTGTCGCGCTTGCTGCGACGCCGCGCGCTCGCTCGCCTCGCGCGTGAGGAGCGGGCTCGTCCCGTGCTCGCGACTGCGTCTGCGACCGTCGCGAGGTCGGTGTCTCCGGCCGCGAGCGCCACGGCACGCGACTCGAGCCCCGCGGGGGTTGACGCCACGAAGACCGACGGCGCACGCATCGTCGGCACGGTGACTGGCGACGCCGAGACCGGTAGCACCCGGTCCGACATCGACCGTGCGGGGCTCGATGCTGCGACCGAGCATCCCGCCGCGCCGACCGTGTCGCGCGCGTGGGCCCCGGGGCGCACGTTGCGTCCGCTCGCCGGGCCCGTGCGTCGCGCGACGCGCTCGCTCAGCGCCCACCAGCCGCTCGCCGCACCGGCGCCCGCGCACCGAGGCCGTCGCGCGCACGGCGACATCGACGCCGCGGGTGCACCCGTCACTCCCGCCCCGCCCGCGCACGCCGGGCTCGAGGTGCGTCGCGCGCTCGACGCTGACGCGACCTCGTCCTCGTCCCACGTGACTCCGGGTGCGCAGCACGGGCCGCCCCGCCCTGCCGTACCGACCACCCGAGACGGCTCGGCCCACCCGCAGCCTGTTCAGAGCACACCGACTCAGAGCACACAGCCTGCTCAGAGCACCCAGTCGGCTCCGAGCGCGCAGGCCTCGACGAGTAACCGGGGCGCCGAGCCAACCCCCGCCCAGCGCGCCACCTCCTCCGGAGCGGCCGCCCTCGCAGGCAGCCCTGGCTCTTCCGTGACGCTGCCCGCCCACAGCACCGCGGGAGCCACCGCGCAGGCACCCAGCACCGGCTCCTCCGGCGCCCGCTCCTCCGGCACCGGAGCTCCCGGCATCGAGGTTCCCGGCGTCGCCTCGACCAGCGCGGCACCGTCTGGCGCGGGCGCCGGCATCGCGGGAGCGCTCGTGCGCCGCTCACTCCTCGAGGGCCCAGCGGCCCATGGCGCGGGGCGAGCGCGACGGCACGCGCTGCCGGGCACGGGGCACCGGCGGCCGGGCGCGTTGGGGCACGGCGCGGGGTTGTCGCTCGGTAGCGACGCCCCGGGACTGCGTCGTCTCACCGCGGCACCCGCACAGACGTCCGCGGCGGCCCCCGGTCTCGGCGGGTTCGCTCCCCGTCCGTCGGCCGCACACGGCGCCGCCGTCGGCCAGCCCGCAGCCCAGCCCACAGGCCAGCCGGTACGCCGCGCGCACGTCGGCACGTCGTCCTCGACCACGTCGGTCTCTGCGGAGAGCACCTCGCACGCCCACCTGACGTCGAGCGCCCCCGCCGCGAGCGCGTCGAGCGGTTCGAGCCCGGCAGGGACTTCCTCGGCAGGGACTCCCTCGGCAGGAACTCCCTCGATACGGTCGGTCTCGAGCGCGTCAGCAGGTGCCGCCACGACCGGCGGCCCCCCGGGCACCACCGCACGGCACCTCGGTGAGCTCGTGCCCGCGGCCGTGCGCCGCCACACCACGCCCCGACCGGGCGCCGCACCCGCGCTCGGCCCCGTCACGGAGTCCGCGGGAGCCGGCCCCGTCGGCGCGGCCCTGCGCGCGCTCGCGCCCGTGACCGTCGCCGCCGCGGGACCAGGGAGCACCGGCCGTCCGGACCGGCTCGCCGTCCCGAGCGGACCCGTGGTGCGCCGGTGGAACACGACCCGACCGCGCGTCGCGGAAGCCTCGAGCGCCCCGCTGCTCGGCCGGGCGCGTACCGGCGCCACGGGGGCCGGGACCGCGGGAGCCGCCGTCGTCGGAGCCGCCGTCGCTGCCGCCGCAGGGGGCATCGCCGCCCCGCCGCGACCCACCACCCCCAGGCCCACGGGGCTGCCGAGCGTGCGGTCCTGGGCCGCCGCTCCCCCGCCGGGCGCCGGTGCGGGACCGGCCCGGGCCCCGGCGTCGGACACGTCCTCGCCCGTCGGCGCGCGCCCCGGCCTCCTCGGCGGGCACCGTCCGCCCCCCGTCCCCGGCGTCGCCGCGGGCGGCCCCACCCACTTCCCACCCCCGGCGGGCGCGAGCGCCCCCGGAGCCCCCCGAACCGAAGGAGACGCCGTGCGCCCGAGCCTGTGGTCCCCCGACCCCACCACCGCGCCCGACTCCGAGGTCCTCGCGTCCCAGGTGCAGCAGCGCGTGCTCGCCCGGCTCGAGGAGTGGATCGCGAGCGACCTCGACGACCGCGTGCTCGAGCTGGTCGAGCGACGCATGAGCGAAGAGACCGAGCGGCGCGCGTGGCGCCTGGGCACGGAGGTGTTCTGATGGCGGACCAGACCAGCGCGGCCAAAGCCTTCCTCGAGATCGAGGGCGGCGAACGCTTGCCGTGCCTCTTCAACCCCGCGCAGCTGCACGTCTCGCGCGTGAACCGCTGGGAAGGTGCCGCCCTTCCCGGCAAGGGCGTGCCGCGCTTGCGCTACGCGGGTGCCGAGCCCGGCACCATGGGCGTCGACCTGTTCTTCGACACGACGCACGACGGTACGGCCGTGACCAAGTACACCGGCAAGCTGCACAACCTCATGGAGATCGACACGTCGCTGCCCGGCTCGGACGAGCGCACGGGCAACGTGCGCCCGCCCACCGTGACGTTCCACTGGGGGGACCTGCACTCCTTCAAGGCCGTCGTGGCGTCGATGACCACGGCGTTCACGTACTTCTCCTCGACGGGCACGCCGCTGCGCGCCGCCGTGGGGCTCGTGCTGCGCCAGTACGAGGAGTCGCACGCGTTCGGTCCCCAGAACCCGACGTCGGGCACGCCCGAGCCGCACCGCGTGCACCGGGTCCAGTCCGGCGAGACGCTCGACCGGATCGCCGCGCGCTACTACGGCGACGCGACCAAGTGGCGGGCGCTCGCGACGGCCAACCAGATTCCCGACCCGTTGCGCCTGCGGCCCGGCAGCCTCATCTCGATCCCCCGGGTGGACCCGTGAGCCCCGCCCCTCGCACCGACGTCGCGCGTTCCACGATCCCGTCGGTCTCGATCAACGGCTCGCTCTTGCCGCCGCGCCTCCTCGAGGACCTCCTCGAGCTGCGCGTCGTGCGTGGCACCCGCAGCACGGGGCGCGCCCAGCTGACCTTCGTGGACCGCACCTTCAACGTCGGTGGATCCGAGCTCAAGCTCGGCGCGGAGCTCGAGATCACGGCGATCGAGCCGAAGACGACGATCTTCACGGGCAAGATCACCGCGATCGCGACGGAGGCCGACTCCGAGGGTGTGCGCGCGATCATCACGGCTCATGACGCGAGCCACGCGCTCGCGCGTTCGAGCTCGGTGGAGACCTTCCTCGAGCAAACCTCCGCCGACGCGATCACGTCGATCGCGCAGAGCAACGGGCTCACCGCCACGACCCCGCCGACGAAGAGCGGGCGGGCCGACTGGGCCTGGCGCGCCGACTCCCTGCTGGGGCAGCTCGACGAGCTGTGCGAGCGGGAGGGCTGGGAGTGGATCATCGAGGGGAAGGACAAGCTGGTCTGCGTCGAGACCTCGAGCCTGACCGTCCCGACCTCGACGGCCACCCTTGAGCTCGGCGCGCAGCTGTTGCGCTTCTCGGCCGAGCAGTCCGGCCCCTTGCGCACCGACGTCGAGGTGCGCGGCTGGGACCTGAAGACGAAGAGCCCGATCACGAGCAAGGCCACGACGCCGTCTGAGAGCTCAGGCTTCCAGGCGAGGAAGGACTCGCCTCCCGCGGCGAACAGCATCGTGACGCGGCGTGCCGCGCACACGCAGGACGCGGCGAAGGTGCTCGCGAAGTCCTTCGCGGGCGCGGCGGCGACCGTCACCGCGCGGGGCCGCGCGATCTTCGCACCCACCGTCCAGCCCGGCAAGGCCGTCACCATCACGGGCGCGGGCCCGGGGGACGGCACGTACTACGTGCGCGAGGTCGAGCACGTGTACGACGGCGGGACGCTGCGCACGTCCTTCGTCGCGGGCTTCCGCCCCCCGACCCGCCTGACCGACCCGTGGCGTACCGCCCGCACCGGGGGATCGGTCCTCGCGTCGGGCATCCACACCGCGATCGTCTCGGACCTGAAGGACCCGGACGAGCTCGGGCGGGTGGCGGTCACCATCCCGTCCGTCTCGGACCAGCACACGCTGTCGTGGGCGCGCGTCGTGACCCCGGGTGGCGGGAACCGCAAGGGCATCCACTGGCTCCCGGAGGTCAACGACGAGGTCCTCGTCGCTTTCGAGGACGGTGACGTGAGCCGCCCCGTCGTGATCGGTGGGCTCTTCAACGGCAAGGACGCTCCCCCCAAGATCGGGCAGCAGCTCAACGAGGGGAAGGTCACCAAGCGGGCCCTCGTCACGCGCGCCGGGCACAAGATCGAGCTGTCGGACGAGGACGGCGAGAAGGGCTACGTCGACATCGTGCTCGCGGGCGACAAGGTCCGCCTGCACCTCGGCGCCGACAAGATCGACCTCGAGACGCAGGGCAAGCCCTTGCGCATCGCGTCCGGGAAGGACGAGATCGCGTTCGACGGGAACGGCACCATCACCATCAAGGCCAAGACGATCAAGCTCGCCGCCCAGACGGACGTGGTGATCGAGGGGGCGAACGTCAAGACGAAGGGCAGTGCCGCCGTGGAGCTCTCGGCCGCGAACACGACCGTCAAGGCCAACGGCATGCTCAAGCTGCAGTCCTCGGGTGTCGCCGAGCTCGCCGGATCGTTGGTGAAGATCAACTGATGAGCACCTCCGACCCCCGTTCCCTCTCGACCGACTTCGTCGGCCGTGGCTTCGCGTGGCCCCTCGGTGTGGACCACACGGGCGCGCTGCGCATGACGAGCGGTGGCGGCGACCTCGCCGACTCGATCTCCGTGGTCCTCATGACGGCCCCCGGCGAGCGCCTCATGCGCCCGCAGTTCGGGTGCCGCATCTGGGACCTGCTGTTCGAGCCCGTGACGGCGAACCTCGTGGGCCTGATCCGCGAGGCCGTCCGGGACGCCCTCGCGCAGTGGGAGCCGCGCATCGAGGTCGAGGACGTGCGGCCCGTGCCCGACGACGACGACCCGGGGCTGGTCCGCATCGAGATCGACTACCGCGTGCGGGCCACCAACGACCGCCGCAACCTCGTGTATCCGTTCTACGTCATCCCCCGTGAGGAAGCCTGATGCCGCTCGACCCGCCGCACCTCGACGATCGCCGGTTCCAGGACATCGTCGACGAGGCCAAGCGCATGATCCCCCGGTTCACGCCGGAGTGGACCAACCACAACGTCTCCGACCCCGGCGTCGCGCTCATCGAGCTGTTCGCGTGGATGAGCGAGATGGTGCTCTACCGCGTCAACCAGGTGCCCGAGCGGCTCTACGTGCACTTCCTCAACCTCGTGGGGATCGAGCCGTTCCCGCCGTCGGTCGCCCGCACAGAGCTGACCTTCTGGCTCTCGGGTCCCGCGGTCGACCCGGTGCGGGTCCCCGCGGGCACGCAGGTCGCGACGGCCGACGGCGAGGATCCCGTCATCTTCTCGACGTCGTCGGAAGCCGTGGCTGTGCCCGCAGAACTCTCCGCCGCCCTGACCCGGTCCGCGGCCTCGGGCGCGACGCTCGACGTGTGGGAGCAGCTCACCCTGCCGGGCGCGTCCGTGACCGTGTTCTCGTCCACCCCTCTTGTCGAGGGAGACGCGTTCTACCTCGGGTTCACCTCGCCGCTCGCGCACCAGATGGTCCAGCTCGACATCGACGCGCACGCCGAGGGCATCGGCGTCGACCCGCGCGACCCGCCGCTCGTGTGGGAGGTCTGGACGGGTGAGGCCTGGGTGCCGTGCGTCGTGGAGAGCGACTCGACGGGCGGGCTCAACCAGGACGGCGCCGTGGTGCTGCGCGTGGGTCCCGAGGCCGCGAACCTCGTGCTCGGTGGCGTGTCCGCGCACTGGTTGCGCGTGCGCATGCTGCGCCACTCCGCGGACCGCGCGGGCTTCCAGGCCTCGCCGCGCGTCGACGCCGTGGCCGCCCGCACCGTCGGTGTCACGGTCGCGGCCGAGCACTCCGAGGTGGTCCCGGGCGACGTGCTCGGCCGCTCGACGGGCGTGCCCGCGCAGGTGTTCGACGTCCCGCGCGCCCCCGTGGCCGCGCGCCGCGAGGGCGAGAACGTCCTGGTGACCGACCACACGGGCACCCACGTGTGGGACGAGGTCGCGGACTTCTCGCGCTCGGGCGCGCACGACCGCCACGTGCAGTGGGACTCCGGCTCCGGCGAGGTGCGCTTCGGTCCCGCCGTGCGGCACCCCGACGGCGTGATCCGCCAGCACGGCGCGATCCCCACCGACGGCGCACAGATCAAGGTGACGAGCTACCGGATCGGTGGCGGCGCGCGCGGCAACGTGGGCGCGCGCACGCTCACCGCGCTGCGCTCGACCGTGCCCTTCGTGTCCTCCGTGACCAACCTGCGGGCCGCGTCGGGCGGCGTGGACGCCGAGACGGTCGAGGAGGCCCGGCTGCGCGGTCCGCTCGCGCTGCGCACTGGCCAGCGGGCCGTCACGGCCACGGACTTCGAGATGCTCGCGCGCCAGGCGTCCGTCGAGGTGGCCCGGGCCCGGTGCCTGCCCGCGTCCCGGACGGGATCGTCCGCGGTGCGACTCCTCGTGGTGCCGCAGGTGCGCACGGCCCCCGGCACCCACGGGATCGACGACTTCGCGCTGTCGAACGAGCTGTTCGACGCCGTCGCGGCCGCGATCGAGGAGCGGCGCACCGTGGGCGTGGCCGTCGAGCTCGGCACGCCCTACTACCAGGGCGTGAGCATCGCCGCCCTCGTGCGCACCCTCCCCGGGCGGCCCGCCGAGGCCGTGCGCCAGCGCATCTCCGAGGCGCTCACCGAGCTGGTCCACCCGCTCGTGGGTGGGCCGGACGGCACCGGGTGGGAGTTCGGTCAGGACCTCACGGTCGGCGCGGTGAGCCAGGTCATCGAGTCCGTGGACGGCGTGCTCGCGGTGGACGAGGTCCAGCTCTTCGAGTTCGACCTGCGCAACCGCAAGCGCGTGGGCGAGGGCCGCGAGTCCGTGCGGCTCGAGGAGAACGCGCTGTTCCTCGCGGCCGAGCACCGGGTGGTGGTCCGATGAGCCAGGTGGTCACCCCCACGGGCGTGCGCACGGACGACTGGCTCGTCAACCAGCTGCCCGCCGCGATGGTCGCGGACGACTTCTTCGCGCGGTTCGTGCGGATATTCCAGGCGCAGGGCTCGACCCTGCTGGTGCACGCGGACAACGTCGCCAACCTCGTGGACCCCGCGGTGGCCCCGCCCGCGCTCGTGCGCTGGCTCACGGGGTGGATCGGCGCGACGGGGGTGGACCCGAGCTACCCGGACGAGGTGCACCGCGCGGTGCTGCGCCAGGCCTCCGCGTCCCTCCAGTGGCGCGGGACCCGGCGCGGGCTCGCCGAGCTGCTCGACCTCGTGACGAACGGCACCGCCCAGGTCTCGGAGAGCGGCGGGGTGTGGCCCGCGGACGAGGCGCCCGACGGCGCACCGTGGGTGCGCATCGAGGCGGAGGCCTCGACCCTGCTCGCGGAGGCGGACTTCGTCGAGCTCGTGCTCGACGCCCTGCCCGCGAACGTGACCGCCGAGATCGTGCTCGGGGGACGGCGCGTGTGGCCGCACCCCGAGGAAGACGGAACAACGAGGTGAGCGACGTGTCCATCCCCACGCGAGTCCCCTCGGGCGTGAGCCCGATCGACCACGGCGGCGCGGAGCCGCTCGTCGACGTGGTGTGCCCCGGCTGCGGCACCGTCGCGCGCGTGCGCAGCGAGCGACGCAGCGCGAGCGACTTCTGCGCACGCTGCGACCACCCGCTGTTCTGGGCCGGCACCAGCGTGTCCTCGGGAGCGAGCGACGACGAGTCCCTCGACGCCCACTTCCGCGCCCCCGGCGTGGTGGGCACCACGCAGCACGGGTCGCTCGCGTGCCCCGCGTGCGGCGAGGGCAACCACCCGACGTGGACGGCGTGCGTGCGCTGCGGCGCCGACCTCGACCCGCCCCCGCCGCCCCCGGTCGTGGCTCCGCCCGCCCCCGCGCCCACGCAGGTGATCACGGTCGAGCGGCCCGTCCCGTGCGGCCACCCGCCCGTGTGGCTCGTGGTCCTCATCACGGCGGTCATCACGGCCGCCGTGACCGCCGCGGCCTTCCTGATCTTCTAGCCGGCTCCTAGCCGCCACCAGGGCCGCCACCGCCACCACCCGTGGTGGTGACGGTGACGGTCCGGCTCGCGGTGCGTGGCGTGGCGATCCCCGAGACGGTCCACGAGGCCGTGATCGTGAAGCTCGTCGAGCCGACGTTCGTCGACGTGACGGTGAAGCTCGCCTCGCCGTCGTCGTCCGTGGTGAGGCTGAAGGTCTGGAGCGTGGTGCCCCCGCGGCTCGCGGTGACCGTGACCGTGCGGCCCTCGACCGAGTGGCTGCCAGGAGCGTCGAGGGTCACGTCGCAGCTGAACGCGCTGCCCTGCGTCGCGTTCCCGGAGCACAGCGCCACGGTGAAGTCGGAGACCTGTCCCGTCAACGAGACGTTCCGGGACACCTCCTCGGCCGCCGCGAGCAGGCCGTCACCGTCCCAGCTCGCCTCGAGCGTGAAGCCCGACGTCCCGACCGTGGCCGCGGGCACCACGAAGCTCGCGCGCCCGTTGTTGGCGGTCTCGACCGTCGTGGACCACGAGCCGACAGAGACCACGATCTCCCGGTCGGCTCGCGAGACCCCGGACGGCACGGTCAGCTCGGCCCAGCACGAGAAGTCCGCGAGGATCGGTGCGGACCCGGTGCACAGGGCGAGGCTGACCGCGGAGGCGTCGAGCCCGAGCGCCACCTGGAACGTCGCCGTCGCACCGCCCGCAGGGACGTTGCCGTTCGGGTTGACCGTGGCCGTCCAGCCCGTGGGCGCCGTCGCGGCGAGGGACACCGCGACCGCCGGGACGTAGAGCACGGTGTCGCTCGCCCCTGACTGCAGTGTCCGGGTGACCGTGAAGGACGACTGCCCGGTGCCCACCGTGAGCGTGGTGGGCACGTCGACCAGGAGGCCACCGGGGGCCGAGGCACGCAGCCGCACCTCGCGCTCCGCGACGTCCATGTCGATGTCGCCGTTCGACGCGTCGACGGTGGTCGCGTCGCCGGTGTGGCTCCCGAAGTGCCCGGCCGGGCCGGTCACCGTGGGTGTCCACTCCCCCGGCGGGAGCTGCGGGAAGCTCGCGGTGAAGACCGAGGAGCCCGGCGCCGAGCGCAGCAGCGTCGCGGGCCCGAACGTGCCCGTGCCGCCCTCGTCGAGCTCACCGGCGAGCACCACCTGGGCGCCCGTGAGGTCGGTGCCGTTCGTCGACTCGACGTTGACGGTGGCCGCGACGAGGGTCGGGTCCACCACGAGCTCGATGAACGTGGACTGGCCCGAGGCGACCTGCACGGTGCGCGAGACGAGCACGGCACCCGGGGTGGGCGGGTCGTCCTCGTCCGCTCCGGGGGTGTCCGGCTCGCGCGCCTCGAGCGTGTACGTGCCCGCGGCGACGTCCTGGATCTGGAACCCGCCGTTCGCCGCGGTCTGCCTCGTGTGCACCGGCAGGGGCGGGTCGAGGACCTGCGTGGGGCTCAGCTCGATCACCTTGCCGACCAGCGCGGTCGAGCCGCCCGAGGAGCTCCGCTGGACGAGCGTGCCCTGGACGGAGCCGCCGGGCGCGGTGAGCGCGACGGGCAGGTTCTCGATCGAGTCGATCTCGACGGTGTGGGGCACGTTGATGGACAGGAACGAGCCACCCGAGACGGAGATGTTGTACGTGATGGGCAGCAGGCCCAGGAAGCGGTACTCCCCCGGGTCGAGCGGACCGCACGGGTCGTTGTCGTCGAGGGGGTCGGGCGTGCACGCCGTCTTGGTCTTGTCGACGTTCCCGTCGCGCCAGCGCATGACGACGGTGAGGCCGGGCACCTTGTCCTCGCCGTCGTACACCGTCACCGTGAGCTGCGACGGGTTCGGCTCGAGGTCCACCCCCACGCCCGTGACCTGCTGGCCGGGGTCCACCTGGACCCAGTTCACGTTGGTCCCGGGCGCGGCGTAGTCCGCGTCCTGGTGCCCGTCCGCCTCCGCGCTCACGCGCCACGTGCCGGGCGCGAGACCGGGGACGTCGAGCTCGCCGGTGACGCGGTACGCGCCGTTGACGTTGCTCGTCGCGTCGAAGGCCTCGGTGGCCGGCGGGTTCGTGTCGGGCACGTCCCGCTCGGTGGTGACCGTGGCCCCCGCGAGGGTCTGGAACCACGTGTCCGTGATCTTGGTGCGCGTGGCGCCCGAGATCGAGCCGAGCTGGACGAGGTTCACCAGCTCGGGGTTCGAGGCCTCCCGACCCGGTGCGAGGACGAGGGCCTGCGCGGCCACCGGGGCGTACCCCTCGGCGCGCACGGTCAGGGTGTAGCTCCCCGGCACGAAGCCGCCGAAGTCGACCACCCCGGTCGCGTCCGTGATGCGGGTCCCGAGCTCTTGAGTGCCCTGCTTCAGGGTGATGTGGACGTTCGCGACGGGGTCCGTGGACCCGGCGCGCTGCGCCTTGACCGACACCTGGCCGTAGCGCTGCAGCTCCCACACGGCCGCGCCGGGAGCGACGCCGGGGACCACCTCGATGGTCACGTCGTCGCTCGTGTGCCCGGCACGGTTCGCGCGGATGCTCCACGTGCCGGGCCGGATCCGGTTGCCGCCCGAGCCCGCGGAGTCGGAGAAGGTGACCACGCCCGTGGCGGGGTCCACGCTCAACGAGACCTGCCCCACGCCCGGCGGGGCCTGCAGCAGGTCGAACGTGATGCCCGTGTACGGGTCGACAGCGCCCGTGGCGGGCGCGGGGCTGAGCGCGATGTTCCCGGTGAAGGGGACCCCGTTGGGGCGCAGCACGGCTTCGTCGACGTCGGGCACCGGGGTCGAGTTCCACACGACGGTCTGG
>JAAYZM010000195.1 GCA_012514835.1 Actinomycetales bacterium | reverse complement strand
TGCCGGCCGCGTCCGTGACGCGGATCAAGTTCGGCTCGAGCGCGGGCGAGTACCGCGCGCGGGAGGCCGTGCGGCTGCGCGGCAAGGTGTTCGCCGGCAAGCGCGCCGCCGGCAAGGGCGTCAAGGTGCAGATCTGGCGCGAGAAGCGCAATGGGAAGACGAAGCGCATCGCGACGGTACGCACGACGAAGAAGGGCAAGTTCTCCTACCGCATGCGCCCCGGCGCGGAGGCGTCCTACCAGGCGCGCGCCGCCGGGCAGCGCAGCGCGTGGGTCCACCTCGACAAGACGTCGGGCGACCGCTCGCTCAAGCAGCGGCGCGCGACCGTCCGCAAGCAGCTCGGCAAGCCGCGCGGCAAGACGGTCCGGCTCAGCTCGGCGCAGGTGTCGGACCTGGGGCGCTCCAACATCTCGCGCGTGCGGTACCGCGACTTCGCGAAGGGCATGCTCGTCGAGGTCCGCAAGTCGGGCTCGACGCGCACGTGGTTCGTGCGCGGCAAGATCGTCAAGGCCTACCGCAAGGCGGGCGGGCCCACGGGCACGTACGGCGTCCCGTTCGGTGACGCGAAGTGCGGGCTGCTCGAGAAGGGGTGCGTCCAGCGCTTCACGGGCGGCTCGTTGTACGAGAAGAAGAGCGTCAAGAAGGCCTCGGGCCAGACGGGCCGCTCGAAGGCGACGATGGTCGTGGCCGTCGCACGCTCGCAGCTGAGCTACCGCTCCGGCCGCACGAACTCGAAGTTCAACACGTGGGCCGGCTCGTGGGGCCAGCCGTGGTGCGCGGCGTTCGTCTCGTGGGCCGCGTCGGCGTCCGGCAAGAAGAAGGCCGTGCCGAAGTTCGCGCGGCTCTACCAGCTCGCGCCGTACGCCCGCAACAACATGAAGACGTTCACGAACTCCTCGAAGCGCAAGCCCAAGCTCGGCGACCTCGTGTTCTTCGACTTCCGCAACGGCGGGCGCGGGCCTGAGCCCTCGCACGTGGGCATCGTGCTGAAGAACAAGCGCAACTCGGTCATCGCGATCGAGGGCAACGCCTCGCGCACGTCCACGTTCAACCCGCGCCGCGGGGTGTTCATCCACGACCGACCCAAGAGCCGCGTCGTGTTCTACGCCTCTCCCGACTGGTAGGAGCGCCCGTGGGCGGGAGTGGTCGATACTGGGGGCCGACCGCACCCGCCCACGAGGGAGAACCGCGCGCATGACGTCGCCCGCCTCGGCCATGGCTCGCCTGCGCCGCACCGTCCGCTCCCGTGGCGGCTACCTCTTGCGGCGCGCCGGTCTGCTGCCGTCCGGCGTGCCCGACGGCCTCGGTGACGACGAGCGGCTGCTCGGCTCGCGGCTCGACGCGCGCGTCGTCGTGTACTTCGCCGGGACGGTGCGCAACCTCTACCAGCTGCGGCAGTGGTACGGGCCGCTCGAGGCGCTCCATGAGCGGGTTCCCGTGCTGCTCATGTGCAACGACTCGCGCGTCGGGCAGGTGCTGCGGGCCGAGGCACCGCTGCCGTCCGTGACGGTGGGACGGTTCGCCACGCTCGACGACCTCACGTCCCGCTCCGACGTCGCGATGTTCGGCTACGTCGGCAACGAGGGCGGCAACTTCCAGACCCTGCGCATCACGAGCGCCCTGCACGTGTTCCTCACCCACGGCGAGTCCGACAAGCTCGTCTCGGTGACCGGCCAGATGAAGGCCTACGACTACGTGTTCGTCGCGGGCCGCGCTGCGCAGGACCGCTTCGCCGAGCACCTGCTGCGCTTCGACGTCGACGCCCGTACGAAGCTCGTCGGACGCGCCCAGCTCGACCACGTCGCCGTCGGACCCAGACCGCGGGGCGACGGCGAACGCGTGACGGTCATGTACGCCCCCACCTGGGAGGGCGGCCAGGGCTAGAGCGACTACTCCTCGGTGCTCACGCACGGCAGACGCCTCGTCGAGGCGGTCCTCGCCGACCCACGCCTGCGCCTCGTCTATCGACCCCACCCGCGCACGGGCGCGAGCCGCGCGGACTTCGAGACCGCCGACCACCAGATCAGGGCACTCGTGCGGCGCGGGGGAGGGATCGTCGACACGGGCCCCGACCCGGTCGAGACTTTCGCGAGCGCGGACATCCTCGTCGCGGACGTCTCGGCGATCGCGCACGACTGGCTCCCGACCCGCCGCCCGCTCGTCGTGACCGACGTCGAGTCCCCGGCGAGCGTCGTGGCCCGCACGAGGCTCGCCGACGTCGTCCCTCGCCTCACGGTCGCCCAGCTGCCCGAGGTTGCCGAGCTGATCCACCACCACGCGACCCAGGACCCCGTCCGCGACGAGCGGGTCGCGCTCGAGGAGTATTACTTCGGTGACCCCGCGCTCGGGACGGGGACCGAGCGCTTCGTCGCGGCGTGCCTCGAGGTGATCGCCGAGCGCGACGCCGAGCTCGACGCGAAGGGCCGCCGATGAAGGCCCGCGCCCGGCTCGTGGCCCTGCGCGTGAGGGCTGTCCTCGCGCGCGCACTCGCGCACGCCGTCATGAGGGTGCTGCCGCCGCATGCGCAGTCGCTCGTCGCAGGCCTGCCGGACTCGGAGGAGAACTCCCTCGTCACGGCGATCGCGCTCGCCCGGCGCACGCGCGGTCGCGTCCTGCTCGTCGCGAACGACCCGGCGCACGCGCGCGAGCAGCTCGACCGCGTCGCCGAGGTCCTCGACGCCGCTTCGCCCGAGGGGCCGCAGAGCGCCGTCGTCGGCGGCCGGACCGCCCGCGAAGCCGCAGACGTCGTCGTCGTCGTGCCCAAGAAGGGCGT
>JAAYZM010000194.1 GCA_012514835.1 Actinomycetales bacterium | reverse complement strand
CGACGAGGACGGCGAGGTTGACGCCGAAGAGGGTGGCGGGGGCCTCGGCGGAGGTGCCGGCCTCGGAGACAGGAGCGGCGTCGGAAGACATTCAGGTTCCTCACGTGAAAGGGCAGGTCGCGCGAGGATACGGGCACTCTGGTCCGCTTAGTGACGCCGGTCACGGCGTTGAGACGGGCGAACTACGCGGGGCAGGACGAAGCGGCGCGGCCCGGCGCGCAGGGCCGGGGGGAAGCACCTAGCGCGAGGTCTAGTCGCGGGCGATGTCAGCGACCGTCGCGCTCGTGAGGCGCACGAGGTCTGCGGGGGCGAGCTCGACGTCGAGCCCGCGGCGACCGCCCGAGACGAGGACCGTCTCGAAGAGCTCGGCCGACTCGTCGATCACCGTGGGGTGCGGGTTGCGCTGCCCGAGCGGGGAGATGCCGCCCGCGACGTAGCCCGTGGCGCGCTCGGCCACTGCGACCTCGGCCATCGCGGCCTTCTTCTTGCCGCAGGCTGCCGCGAGGGCCTTGAGGTCGAGCGTGCAGGTCACCGGGACGATCGCCACGGTGAGCTCGCCGTCGACGACGGCCATGAGGGTCTTGAACACCCGCTCGGGCTCGACGCCCAGCGCGTGGGCCGCCTCGAGCCCGTAGCCCAGTGTCGAGGAGGGGTCGTGCTCGTAGGGGTGCGCCGTGTGCTCGACCCCCGCCGCCGCGAGGGCGACGAGCGCAGGGGTCCCACTCGGTGCTCGCTTCGCCACGCCCGCACTCTACTCAGGCACCGCGGATACGATGGGCGGTCGCCGAACCCCCGGGAGAACCCCGCATGATCGAGATCCTCACGCCGCAGCAGGTCGAACGCGGTCGCCGCACGGGCGCCCTCGTCGCCGAGATCCTGCACACCTGCGCCGAGCGCGCCAGGCCGGGCACCAACCTGCTCGAGATCGACGCGTGGGCGCGCGAGATGATCGAGGCCGCCGGCGCCGTCTCCTGCTACGTGGACTACGCGCCATCCTTCGGCCGCGGCCCCTTCGGCCACTACATCTGCACCTCCGTCAACGACGCCGTGCTGCACGGCCGCCCCCGCGACCAGGTGCTCGCCGACGGCGACCTGCTCTCCCTCGACCTCGCCGTCTCCCTCGACGGCGTGGTGACCGACTCGGCCATCTCCGTGGTGGTCGGCAAGCCGCGCCCCGGAGCGGAGGGCAAGCAGGCGCAGGAGCTCATCGAGGTCACCGAGCGCGCGCTCGCCGCCGGCATCGCGGTCGCAGGGCCGGGCGCCAAGGTCGGCGACATCTCTGCGGCCATCGGCAGCGTGATGCGCGGCGCGGGCTTCCCCGTGAACACGCAGTTCGGTGGGCATGGCGTCGGCTCGACGATGCACCAGGACCCGCACATCTCCAACGACGGGCGCGCGGGCCGGGGCTACAAGCTCCGCCCAGGCCTGCTCCTCGCGATCGAGCCCTGGGTCATGGTCGACACGGACGAGCTTACGATCGACGAGGACGGCTGGACCCTCCGCTCGGCGACCGGCTGCCTCACGGCGCACAGCGAGCACACCGTCGCGATCACCGAGGACGGCGCCGAGATCCTCACGCTCCGCGCGAGCTGAGGCGATCGCGGGTCCGCCCGGTCAGAGCCGTCCCGCCACCGTCACGCGCAGCACGAGCTCGCGGGCCGATCCGCTCAGAGTTGCCCGGCGTCCGTCACGCGCAGCATGAGCTCGCCAGCCTCGTCGCTCGCCGCGAGGTCTACGCGCGCGTCGATGAACCAGTCGTGGTGGCCTGCGGGGTCGTCGAGCACCTGGCGCACCTGCCATGCGACGGGTCCGTGCGGTCCGGGCACCTCGGTCACCCGGAACAGCTCGGGCGAGCGCGCCTCCGGCCCGGTCCCGAGCGTCGCGTGCTCGTCGAAGTAGGCGTCGAGCGCCGAGCGCCAGCGATCCGCCGTCCACGGAGCGCCGTCCTCGTCGAGGTCCCCGAGCGCTGCGAGCCCGTCCCAGGCTTCGCGGTCCACGAGCTCGACCCGGCGGAACATCGCGTTGCGCACGAGCACCCGGAGGGCCCGCACGTCCGCGGTGAAGCGATCGGAGCCAGGGGGCCGCGGGGCGCCGTCGTCGGCGGAGTCCTTGACCGCGAGCGGGTCGGCGAGGCGCTCCCACTCGTCGAGGAGGCTCGAGTCGGTGCCGCGGACCACGGCCCCGAGCCACGCGATGAGGTCCTCGAGCTCCTCGGTGCGGCGCTCGGCGGAGACGGTCTGGCGCAGGGTGCGGTAGGCGTCGGCGAGGTAGCGCAGCAGGACGCCCTCGGAGCGGGCGAGCTGGTAGGTCGAGACGAACTCGGCGAAGGTCTGGGCCTTCTCGATCATGTCCCGCACCACGGACTTCGGGGCGATCTGCAGGTCCGCCGCCCACGGGTTCGTCTTGCGGTAGATCGTGAATCCCGCTTCGAGGATCTCCTCGAGCGGCTTGGGGTAGGTG
>JAAYZM010000193.1 GCA_012514835.1 Actinomycetales bacterium | reverse complement strand
TGGTCGAGCAGGCTCGGGTCGAAGCCGTCCTCGCGGCGCACCCCGAGCTCGCTGGCGTTGCGCGAGACGCCCGCGGCGCGCGCATGCGCGTACTGGACGTAGAACACGGGGTTGTCGTTCGTCTTGCGGGTGAGCAGGTCGAGGTCGAGGTCGATCGACTGGTCCACCGAGGAGCGCGTGAGCGAGTAGCGCGCTGCGTCCACGCCCACGGCGTCCACGAGGTCGTCCATCGTGACGATGGTCCCCGCGCGCTTGCTCATCCGGACCGGCTGGCCGTCCTTGACGAGGTTGACCATCTGACCGATCAGCAGCTCGAGGTTGGTCCACGGGGTGTCCCCGAAGGCCGCGCACATCGCCATCATGCGGCCGATGTACCCGTGGTGGTCCGCGCCGAGCATGATGATCGCCCGGTCGAAGCCCCGCTCGCGCTTGTCGAGGTAGTAGGCGAGGTCACCCGCGAAGTACGCGGCGTCGCCGTCGGACTTGATGATGACGCGGTCCTTGTCGTCCCCGAAGTCCGTGGTGCGCAGCCAGATCGCACCACCCTCCTCGAAGATGTGCCCCAGCTCGCGCAGCCGTGCGACGGCGCGCTCGACGGCGCCGGACTCGTGGACCGAGTCCTCGTGGAAGTACACGTCGAAGTCCACGCGGAAGTCGTGCAGCTTCTGCTTGATCTCGCCGAACATGAGCTCGACGCCCCGTGAGCGGAACACCTCTTGCGCCTCGGCGTCCGGCAGGCTCAGCGGCGCGGGCTCGCCCGCAGCCTCGACGTCGGCGGTCACCTGGTTCGCGATGTCCTCGATGTACTGCCCGCCGTAGCCGTCCTCGGGGGCCTCTTCGCCCTTGGCCCGGGCCAGGAGCGAGCGTGCGAAGCGGTCGATCTGCGCGCCGTGGTCGTTGAAGTAGTACTCGCGCGTGACCTCGGCGCCGCTCGCCTGCAGCAGGCGCGCGAGGGCGTCGCCGACGGCGGCCCACCGCACCCCTCCGATGTGGAGGGGACCGGTCGGGTTGGCGGAGACGAACTCGAGGTTGACCTTCTCCCCCGCGAGCGAGGTCCCGGTCCCGTACGCGCTCCCGGCCTCGACGATCGTGCGCGCGAGCTCACCCGCAGCGGCGGCCTCGAGCGTGATGTTGAGGAAGCCCGGGCCCGCGATGTCGACCTTCGCGATCCCGGACACGCTCGCGAGCTGGGCGGCGAGCGCCTCGGCGACGGTGCGCGGCGGCACCCCGGCCTTCTTCGCGAGCTGGAGGGCGATGTTCGTGGCCCAGTCGCCGTGCTCGCGCTGGCGGGGTCGCTCGACGTGCACCGTCGCGGGCAGCTCGGCGGGATCGAGGGACACGGCACCCGCGGTGACGGCGGCCTCGAGGGCGGCACGCAGCGCGGCAGAGAGCTCAGCAGGGGTCACCGGGCAAGACTACCGAGCCCGGTCACCCCGATTTCCCGCCCCACGTGTCCTCGAGCATGACGGGGCGGCACGCGAACCAGCCCGCCACCCCCAGCACGAGGGCCGTGCCCACGAGAAACCACAGCGTCGCGGCCCACCCGCCCGTCGCCTCGTGGAGCAGCCCCGCCACGACTGGCCCCGCCCCCGCGAGCGCGTAGCCGAGCCCTTGCGTGAACCCCGAGAGCGACGCCGCCCCCGCGTGCGTACGGGTGCGCAGGTTGATGAGCGTGAGCAGGAGGGGGAAGTTTCCTGTGCCGAGGCCCGCCGCGAGGAGCCACAGCCACAGCGGGCCCGACGGCGAGACGATGAGCCCCACGTAGCCACCCACGAGGCACACCACGAAGAACGCGACGATCCACCACGGCCTGCGCATGCGCACCGCGGCGAGCGGCACGAGGAACGCAGGGATCAGGCCCAGGAACGCGTAGTACCCGAGCCACGAGCCCGCCGCGGACTCCTCGAGGCCCGCGTCGACGAGCAGCTGCGGGAGCCACGCGTACAGGACGTACCCGTTGGTCGTGTTCATCGCGAACGTGACGGCCATGCCCCACGCGAGCGGGCTGCGCCACACGCGCCCCGTGGCACGCCCCACGTCGAGGTGCGGCACCGTCGCGGGATCACCCCGGCCCACGACGGCGAGCGCGCGGCGGGCCGCCCCACTCCGCACGAGCACCCCGACCCAGGGCACGACGGCGAGCACGCCCAGCACCGCCCACGTCGCGACCGAGACCCGCCACCCGTACCGCGCCGCGAGCGGCACCGCCACGAGCGGGGGCACGGACAGGCTCACCACCATCGCGACGTTGTAGGCCGCGGTGACCGCCCCGATGCGGTCCGGGAAGTAGCGCTTGACGAGCGGCGGCAAGAGCACGTTGCCCGTCCCGAGGCCCGCGAGCGCCAGGACGGAGAAGAGGAGGAAGGTGGGCGCCGTCGTCGTCGTCGCCCTGAGCACCTCCCCTGCCGCGGAGGCGAGCATCGCGAGCACGACGGCGACCTCGAGGCCCACCCGGCGCGCGAGCGCGGGGCTCAGCGCCCCGAACAGCGCGAACGACACCATCGGCACGGCGCCCAGCAGTCCGGCGTGCGTCGCGCTCAGGTCGACGTCCCCGCGCACGACGTCGAGCACCGGGGAGACGGCCGTGACCGCGGCCCGCAGGTGGAGCGCGACGAGGAGGATCCCCGCGAGCGCGAGGAGCCGACCGCGATGTTCGACTGCCATGGTCGGGACACTCTATGGCCGTTCGCGTGACACCCGGGCCGCAGACGGTGTTGACTCAGCGCACAGCGCGCGAGGGAGCAGACCTGGGATGACCGAGAGGACGAGCCTCATCGAGGCCGCCGTCGCAACCTTGCGCACGCGCATCACGAGCGGGGAGTGGGCCGTCGGCACACGCATCCCACCCGAGCCAGCCCTGACCGAGCTCCTGGGGGTGGGCCGCAACACCGTGCGCGAGGCCGTGCAGTCCCTCGTGCACTCGGGGCTGCTCGTGCGGCGACAGGGCTCGGGCACGTACGTCCTGGCCGACGACGAGCTCGCGGTGTCCATGTCGCGCCACATCCAGGGCGCGAGCCGGCGCGACGTGCTCCAGGTGCGCCGCGCGCTCGAGGTCGAGGCCGCACGCCTCGCCGCGGTCCGGCACACGCCCGACGACGACACGCGGCTGCGCGCGTTCCTGCGCGCACGCACCGAGGCGTGGGACGCGGGCGACATGGACACGATGGTCGAGGCCGACCTCGCCCTGCACCGCGAGATCGCCCGCGTCTCGCGCAACCCCGTGCTCGAGTCGATGTACGAGAACCTCCTCGACGCGATCGTCGAGAACATCCGCACCAACGTCGAGGGCCCCGGGCACGACGACCACGCGCACGACGGCCTGGTCCAGGCGATCGTCGACTCCGACCCCAAGCGCGCCGGCAGCGAGGTGGTCCGCTACCTCGCCGCGCTCCTGCGTGAAGAACCCGAGGAGGAATGGCCATGACGCGTCGGTCGCGGTGGGGGCTCGTGGGCGGCGCGGTGGCGCTCGTGCTCGTGGGGGCGTGGCTCGCCGTCGGGCTCGTGCCCCGCATCGGCGTGGGAGCCTTCGCGCAGCTCGACCTCGAGTCGGTCGATGCTGAGGACACGTGGCCCGACGAGGTACCGATGAGCATGGTGGTGGACCCGAGCGACAGCACGTACGACGGCATGTGGACGTTCCAGAACGAGGGCGTGCTCCCCGTGACCGTGCGGCTCGCCGAGCACGAGAAGCCCTCCGACCTCCACTGGGAAGCGTTGCTCCACCCGTACGACGAGCGGCACAACGTGGTGGGGAAAGCGTCCGACACCGTCATGCTGGCTGCGGGTGGCGGGCTGGCCGTCACGTTCTCGTGGGGACCAGGCTGCGCGCCCGTCGCGGCCGGAACCACCATGAGCACCGGCTCCGTACGACTCGCCGTGACGACGCTCGGGCTCACGCGCGTGGTCACGGCCGACGCCCGCGAGCTGGTCGCCTTCAGCCACACGGAGGACTTCGTCCCGCCGTCGGCGTGCGACGACGTCGGTTGACGCTCCGACTCGGCTGGTAGTCTCGTGCAGCGCTCCTCACGGGGAGCCGCGCCCGCGTAGCTCAGTGGATAGAGCGTCTGCCTCCGGAGCAGAAGGTCGAAGGTTCGAATCCTTTCGCGGGCACCCGTGCGCTCGCACGAGCGACACACGACAAGACCGGCCGGGCACGCGATGCGCGCCCGGCCGGTCTCGTTGTCAGACCTGCGTCAGCGAGAGATCTTGCCCGCAGACTTCGTGGCCTTCACGGTCGTCTTGACCGTGTGCTTCTTGCCCTTCGAGTCCTTGTACGTCTTCGTGACGATGACGCGCACGGACTTGCCGGCGTACGACTTCTTGAGCTTCAGCGTGGACTTCGTGCCGACCCTCTTGCCACCGACCTCCCAGCGGTACTTCACCGTGACGCCCTTGTACGAGTAGCCCTTGGCCTTCAGGGTCTGACCCACCTTGAGCTTGCCGGAGATGGCGACGCGGTTGCGGGCCTGCGCCTTGAGGGCCTGGTCGGACGCCTTCGCGGTGGCCTTCTTGGCCTTGGTGGTGGCCTTCTTGGCGTCCGCCGTGGCCTTGTCAGCAGCAGCGACGTCCGCGAGCGCGGCGGCGAGCTCGGCCTCGAGGTCCGCGACCTTGGCGTTCGCGGCGTCGAGCTCCGACTTGTTGACCTTG
>JAAYZM010000192.1 GCA_012514835.1 Actinomycetales bacterium | reverse complement strand
CTCGAGCATCCGCAGTTGCGGCTTCACCCGCACGACGAGGGCCGCCTCGATGCGGCAGCCCGCGGCGGTGGGGCTGACCCGATAGCCGCCGCCACCGCGCCAGGGCTCACCGTCGAGCGTCCACGCCACGGAACGGCCGGGGGTGAACTCCGAGATCACCCAGCGCATCGTGACGCCCTGGGCGCCCATCTCGGCGACCGTCTCCCCCTCCACCCCGACCGCGGGCGCATCCGCGTCGAGGTAGCGAGAACCGACCACCGATTCGCGCCAGTGGATCTCGTTGCGCACATCCGACAGGTAGGCGAAGGCATCGGCCGCGGAGACCGGCACCTCGACATGGTGCGACGTGCGCACGGCTCCCCCTCGGGCCGCGACTCGGGCGGTCACGGCCTCGCGCGAGCGTATCAGCCGAGCGCGAGCTCCTCGCGCGGCTTGTAGGCGAACTCGAGGCGGATGCCGTTCTCGTCCTCGACGAACGAGGCGTAGTAGCGCGGCGAGAAGCGCGGATACAGCTTCGGGGCCCGCACGACCGACCATCCGGCGTCCACGGCGATCGTGTGGAGTCGGTCGACCTCCTCGGGGGAATGCACGGCGTAGGCCAGATGCTGCCAGCCGACCCGGCCGTGCGCGTGCCGTTCGGGGCTCGCGTCGCGGGCCGCGTAGAGCAGCACATCCACATGCCCGGGGCCGCCGAACCACGCCAGGTCACCCTGGCCGTGCTCCGTGTAGCCGAGTGCTTCGAGGACGGGGACGTACTGGGCGTACGAGGTCGCGACGTCGCGCACCGAGATGCCGAAGTGATCGACGTGAGCCATAGCCCCATCATGTCGTGGTCGGCAACAAATACCGAATCGAAGTCAAGAATCCGTCATAATCCGGGCCTCGCCCTGCGAGAGTTCGGCGGCCCGGAACGAGAAGTCCGGCAGGGCCGGCTCCGAGATCTCCACCGTCAGCTCCACCTCCACCCCGTGGTGGACGTCGACGAGCGCGGCGCCGTGCGCGTCGAGTTCGCGTCGCAGCGCGCCCTCGAGGGCGTAAGGAACCCGCACGCGCACCGTCCGCGTGGCCACGAGCGGCACGCGCTCCGCGCCGACGAGGGCCTGCGCGACCGCATCTGTGTAGGCCCGCACGAGGCCGCCCGCGCCGAGCTTCACGCCGCCGAAGTAGCGCACGACCGTCGCGAGCACCCCCTCGAGCTCCTGGTGGCGCAGCACGTCGAGCATCGGGCGGCCGGCCGTGCCGCCCGGCTCGCCGTCGTCGTTCGCGGCCGAGTGGCCGCCCGCCATGAGCGCCCAGCAGACGTGGCGCGCATCCGGATGCCGTCGCCGCAGTTCGGCCACCCGCTCGAGGGCCTCCTCGCGCCCGGAGACGGGCTCCACGCAGCCCAGGAAGCGGCTCTTCTTGATGAACAGCTCGCTGTGGTGCGGCGCGGCGAGGGTGAAGGCCATGGCCCCATTCTCGCCCGCGCGCTGCAGCGAGACGGCAGTTTCGACCCTTCGGCCGCGAACCTTCGGGTCGGAACTGCCGTCTCGGCGCGCGGAGCGCGGATGGGGGCGCGCCTAGCGGGGACGCGCGTCGTCGGTCGTGAAGCCGGGGCGTGCGGCGCGCTCCTCGAGGCTCTCGAGCTCCTGGAAGAAGGTGACCTTCCACCCCGCGGGTCCCGCGACGCGCGCGTTGATCGTGCGGAACGGGGTGGGCGTCGGCGGGGCGAT
>JAAYZM010000191.1 GCA_012514835.1 Actinomycetales bacterium | reverse complement strand
TCACCAGCGGCTGAGGGCGGAGGCGGCCATGAAGCGCAGCGGCGCCTCGCGGGCCAGGACGTAGCGCGGGTCGCGAGGGACGAGGGTCGCAGGTGTGCCGTGGCGACGGCGGCGCGCCGAGAGGTCAATGAGGCGCTCAGCGGAGGCCGTCGAGGAGAGGGCCGCGTCGAGCAGGTCGTGCTCGGCCCGTGAGAGGACGCGCTCGACGTCCGGGGCCGCCGTGAGGACGCTCAGCGTGAGCTCGCGCAGGGTGGCGCGCTCGTCGGCCGTCCAGGCGTCCGGCTCGGATCGATAGTGGATCGCGCCAAACAGGTGGATGCGCAGGATCTTGACCGCGAGCGCACGCCGATGCACCAGGGGCATCACGCGGAACCACCGCGCCTCGAGCAGGTCGGGCAGCCACAGCAGGTCCTGCGCGAGGGGTCGGGGCGCGAAGGTGATGCGATCAGCGCCGTCCTCCCCGATCAGGTACGCCGGACCCGTCCGGTCGAACGCGATGCGCTCGCCCTCGAACCACAGCCGCGTCGAGATGACCAGGTCCTCCCCCACGGGCTGCCCCTCGGCGTGGCGCAGGCCGAGCCGTTCGAGCGTCTCGCGGCGCAGCAGCCCGAGCGGCGCGGAGCGGTAGGCGAGCCGGTCACGCACGGGGTCGAGGTTCCGCACGCGCCACGGTCGTGCGGGAGGCGTGGGTACGACGGCGCGCACGGTGCCGTCCGGGCGCGCGTATGCGAGCCGCGCGATGACGGCGTCCGCATGGGTCTCGTCCGCGAGCGCGAGCCACGAGTCGATCGCCCCGGCAGCGAGGCGATCGTCCGAGCCGAGCAGCGCGACGTGCTCGGCGCTCGCGAGGTCGAGGCCCTTGTTGAACGGCCCCGCGGGACTCGCGACGCCGTCCTCGTGCTCGACGAGCCGCACCTCGTGCCCGAGCGCACGCGCCTCCTCGGGCAGTGCACCGAGCCGCGCGGCGATCCGCTCGGCTGGAACGTGGTGGCACACCACCGTGACCCGCACGGGCGCCGCGTTCGCGAGCACCGAGCGCACCGCGCGGTCCACGGGGCGGGTCTCGGTGTGCACAGCGATAACCACGTCGACGCGGGGCGGGGAGACGAGGTCCGACGACGGCGGGGGCTGGCTGGTCGTCGCATCGAGCGGGCCGGCTCCGTGCGAACCGTCTCGCCCACCGCGACCTGCGCCGGCGGCCGCGCCGGAAGCCTTCGGCCGTTCTGGCTGGGCGTCCGCGAGCGCGTAGGCCCGCTCGTAGCCCTCGCGCACGCGCGCGGAGGTGAACCGGTCGCCGAGCGTCGCGGCGATCTGGGCCGCCGAGCGGTCGCGGGTCCGGTCGAGCACGTCCAGGACGGCCGCAGCCCAGGACTCGGGCTCTGAGGAATCGACGAACGCCGAGACGCCGTCGTCGGCGAACTCTCGGAACCCGCCCTCCGCACCCGTGACGACGGGCCGTCCGTGGGCGAGCGCCTCGGCGATCGCGACGCCGAAGGTCTCGCGCCGCGTGGGCAAGAGGAACAGGTCCGCGTCCGCGAGCTCGGCGGAGACCCCGACGGCGTCGAGGGCGCCGGGGAGGTGGATCGTGACACCGAGCGCGGTGGCGCGCGCCTCGACCTCGGCGCGCAGCGGGCCGTCGCCCACCCACGTGAGCTCAGCCGCGACGCCGCGGGCACGCAGCGCGGCAAGCGTCTCGACGGCGAGGAGGGGTCGCTTGCCCGGGACGAGGCCGCCGACGGCGACCAGCCGCAGCATCTCCTCCGCCACGCGCGAGTCACCCCCGGGCGCCGAGCCGCCATCAAGTGCCCGGCGCGGCGGGACCTGAGCGGGCGGCGCCACGACGCACGGCACCACGAGCGTGGGCCGCGCGCCGCGGAGCTCTCGGACGGGCGCGGTCGCGACCTCGGACACCGCCGTGACCACGTCGGGGCGGCGCAGCAGCGCACGCAGGGGCGGGGTGACGAGCCGTAGGCCGAGCGAGTCGCCCGCGGTGGACGTCACGCCGTGCCAGTGCTCGGTGTGGACCCACGGCACGGGGACGCGCCGCCCGGCGAGCGGCAGCAGCGTCGAGAAGACGGCGGTGTGCAGCACGTCCGCGCCACGCGCCGCCGCAACGACGGTCCGTCCGGCGCGCGCCAGATGATCCGGGCGGCGCAGGTCCGTCACGAGGCGGCGCACCCGCACGCGCACCGGGTCCATGCCGGGGAAGTCGAGCACCTGAGGGCCGTCGTCGTCGGACCCCTGGGCGAAGCCGGGAGAGGCGAGGTGCAGCACGCGCACGTCGTGGCGCGCGGCGAGCGCGGCGACGTCCCGGGCGACGAACGCGCCGACGGCGGGGTGGCCCGGGCTCGGGAACCACGTCGTGACGACGAGGATGCGCATGCGACCAGGCTAGGGGCACGCCGTCGTCGTACGCCCCGAGCCCCTACGCTGGCGGGCGTGAAGATCCTCTCCGTGGTCGGGGCGCGCCCCCAGTTCGTCAAGCTCGCCCCGATCGCCCACGCGGCCGCCGCGGCCGGGGTGGAGCACGTGATCGTCCACACGGGTCAGCACTACGACCCGATGCTCTCCGACGTGTTCTTCGCGGACCTCGGCATCCCCGCCCCGGACGTGCACCTGGGCGTGGGCTCCGGCTCGCACGGCGTGCAGACGGGCGCGATCCTCGGCGCGCTCGACGCCGTGCTCGACGAGCACCGGCCGGACTGGGTGCTCGTGTACGGGGACACCAACTCGACGCTCGCCGCGGCCGTCGCCGCCGTGAAGCTGCACGTGCGCGTGGCCCACCTCGAGGCCGGGCTGCGCTCCTTCAACCGCGCCATGCCCGAGGAGCACAACCGCGTACTGACCGACCACGCCGCGGACCTGTGCCTCGCGCCCACCCAGGTGGCCATGGAGCACCTCGCGCGCGAGGGCCTCGCCGAGCGGTCCGTGCTCGTGGGCGACGTCATGACCGACGTCCTGTACTCCACCCGGGACGCCGCTGCCGGGGACCTGCCCGCCCTCCTCGCGCGCGCCGGGGTCGAGGCCGGACAGTTCTACGTCGCCACCGTGCACCGC
>JAAYZM010000190.1 GCA_012514835.1 Actinomycetales bacterium | reverse complement strand
GAGCTCTTCGCGGGCGAGCTGCCCGGGACGCGGCGGGTCGCGCTGCGCATGGCGATCGTGCTCGGCGACGGGCCGGCGGCGCGCCAGCTCATGACGGCAGCCAGGCTCGGGCTCGGCGGTCCCCAGTACGACGGGTGATGGTTCCCCCACCGCCGCTACCGAGGCATCGGTCCCGACCCCTCGGGGGATGGGCGCCCGGCACGCCACCGCACGCGCGGACGCCAGAAGTTCTCCTGGGTGCACGTGGACGACGTCGTCGGCGTCCTGCGCTTCGTGCGGGACCCCCTGAGATAGTCGGACCCGTCAACGTCGCGACGCCCGAGGCGAGCGACAACAGCTCGCTCATGGCCGCGCTCCGGCGGCGCGTGGGCGCACCGTTCGGACTGCCGGCGACCCGCTGGATGCTCGAGCTCGGGATGCTCGTGCTGCGCAACGAGACCGAGCTGTTGCTCAAGTCCCGCTGGGTCGCCCTGCGCCGGCTGCTGGACGCGGGCTACGAGTTCGCCGTGACCGACCTCGACGAGGCTCTCGCGCGCTGAGGGCGGGTGAGCGCACGCCGTCCGGGTCGGGCGCGAAGGTGAGCAGGTCGCCCGTGGCGCGTGGTTCCGCCGACAGCATGGCCGTCGTCACCGGGGTCGGCACGGGTAGTGGGTGAAATTCGGGCCATCGTGTCCGTTTACTCGTCCGCGCTGGCTATGGTCCGCGACATGACCATCATCCAGCGGGCTCTACGCCCCCTACCAGCAGTCCTGTCCATCCTCGCCCTTGCCCTGCTTGCCTCCCTCACGAGCGCGTCACCCGCCGAGGCGGGTCGACTCGCCGGCGCCTCGCAGGCGAGTGCGGTCAAGGCCGCGAGCCTGCGCAAGGCCGCGGTCGGCCCGAGCAACCTGCGCAACGGCGCGGTCACGACCAAGAAGATCAAGAACGGCGCCGTGACGGCGAAGAAGCTGCGCAACGGCGCGGTGACGGCCAAGAAGATCAAGAACAATGCCGTGACGGCGAAGAAGCTGCGCAACGGCGCGGTGACGGCCAAGAAGATCAAGAACGGCGCCGTGACGAACGCAAAGATCCACAAGGGCACGATCCGGCTCGACCGCCTCGCGCCGGACACGATCGACGCGCTCCGAGGCGCGCGCGGTCCAGCCGGACCGCGTGGCGCGCAGGGGGAGCGGGGCCCCGAGGGGCCGCGCGGTCCCCAGGGGCCTGCGGGCGTTCCCGGGATCGTCGGCGTCGAGCGGGTGAGCGAGGGACTCGAACTCACCGCGAGCACGACGACGAACGGCACGGTGCACTGCCCGGCCGGCACGACCGTGATCAGCGGTGGGTACGGCCTGGTCTCCGGCTCGCCGAGCGCGTACTCCGTCTACCAGAACCTCCCGGTCGAGGGCGGCTGGTTCGTGGGCGCGTACAACGATGCAGGATTCTCGATCGATCTCGAGATCTACGCACTCTGCGCGCAGCTGTCTGACTGACACCCCCCACGGCGCCTCGTCAGGGATCCCTGGCGAGGCGCCGTCGTCGGCTCGGCCGTGGCGGCCGCGCGGACGTCGTGAGTCGCGGTGCGGGGCACCCCGGTCGACGGCGATCCGCAGCGGGGTCGAGGTTGACCACGAGGCCGATGCTGGCGACGTCGAGGATCACGTCCCGTAGCCGCGACTAGCCCGAAGACTCGCTGTCGCTCGTGTAGGCGAGGATGTCGCCCGG
>JAAYZM010000189.1 GCA_012514835.1 Actinomycetales bacterium | reverse complement strand
GCGAGCCTTCCCCCCAAGAAGCACGGGAACATCCCGTTGTGAGCGAGCAGCAGCCCGCGGTGCGGATCGTGCGCGGAGCGCCCGACGAGATCGAGCTCGCGGCGCTCGTCGCGGGCCTCGTCGCGGCGGCACCCACCGAGGGGGACGAGGTCACCGCGGGGGCGCACCGCTGGGCGAACCCCGAGCGCCTCGTGCGCGGGAGCGGTGCGTGGCGCCCGGGCCGGGACGCGTGGCGCTGGAGCCTGCGCGGCTAGCGCCGTCCACCGTCCGAAATCTCCTGGCCCGTGTCACAGGTCACACCTAGGCTCGCCGCGTGAACCTGAGAAGTGCGTGGGACGGCTGGGTCGACTCGGCGGTGCGCCCGAGGGTCGCGATCGTGCGCTTCCTGCCCGTCGCGGGGTCGCGGATCATCGGCGCGATCGTCGCGGCGAACCTCGTTGCGGGAGCGCTCCCAGTGGCGTTCGTCGTCGCGACCTCGGTCGTGATCGGGCGGGTCCCGGCCGCCGTCGACGGCGGTCTCGGGTCACCCGCGTGGGACTCGCTCGTGCTCGCCTTCGTGCTTGCCGCGCTCGCGTTCCTCGCCTCCCAGGCGCTCGCACCCGTGCTCGTCGCGCTCAACGCGGCCCTGCGCCGCCGGGTCGACGGGCACCTGCGCGACCAGATCTTCGAGCTCACCGCGCGGACCACCTCGATCGCGCCACTCGAGGACGCCGAGGTGCTCGACGAGCTCGCCGAGACCTCGCGGCAGTTCGACAACGACTGGCACACCCCCGGCCAGGCCGCGGGCGGGATGCTCGCGCTCGTCGCGCGCTACAGCTCGCTCGTCGCGTTCTGCGCGCTGCTGTCCGCCTCGGCCTCGTGGTGGTCCGGGCCGGTCGTGCTCGGCGCGACCATGGTCTTCCGGTACGGGAACCGCGGCGGGCTGCGCAAGTACTCGCGCGTGTGGCGCACCGTCATGCCCGCCTCGCGCTCGTACGACTACCTGCGCGAGCTCGCGATGGGCGAGGTCGCGGCGAAGGAGACGCGCGTCTTCGGCCTCGACGACTGGCTCGGCGGGCGCTACACCGACACGCACTGGAAGGTCTTCGGCCCGGTCGCCGCCGCGCGACGGCGCATCTACTCCTACCCCTACCTCGGGTACACCGCGTTCGGTGTGCTCGTCGCGAGCGTCGTCGTGGTCGACACGGGACTTGCGGCGGCGTCCGGCGAGATCTCCCTGACCGCCCTCGCCCTCGCCCTCCAGGCGACCACCGCCGCGATCGCCCTCGGCGGCTACTACCCCGAGGCAGACACCGGCTCGCAGTTCGGGATGCGTGCGGTCGAGGCACTCACCCGCCTGCGCGAGCGGATCGAGAACTACGAGGCCACCGAGCGCGCGATCGCCCGGCCCGTGCGCACCGACGTCGACGTCACGCGCCTGCCGAGCACGAGCCTGCGTCTGGCCGACGTCGCGTTCGCCTACCCCGGGAGCGAGCGCGTCGTCCTCGACGGCCTCGAGCTCGAGATCCCCGCGGGACGCTCGACCGCGATCGTCGGGGTCAACGGCGCGGGCAAGACGACGCTCGTCAAGCTCCTCACACGGCTCTACGAGCCGATTCGCGGCGCGATCCTCGCCGACGGCGTCGACATCGCCGAGCTCGACCCCGTCGCGTGGCGGCGCCAGGTGAGCGTCATCTTCCAGGACTTCGTGCGCCTCGAGCTCTCGGCCGCCGACAACATCGCGCTCGGCGCCGTGCACGCCCCGCGCGACGAGGACGCGCTGTGGGAGGCGGCGCGACGGGCCGGGATCGCCGAGGCGCTCGAAGACCTCCCCGCGGGGCTCGACACCCCGCTCGCCCGCGCCTACGAGGGCGGAATCGACCTCTCGGGCGGGCAGTGGCAGCGCATCGCGATCGCCCGTTCGCTCTACGCCGTCGCGCACGGTGCGCGCGTCCTCGTGCTCGACGAGCCGACCTCGGCGCTCGACGTGCGTGCCGAGGTGGCGTTCTTCGACCGCTTCGTCGAGCTCACCCGCGGCGTGACGTCGATCCTCGTCTCGCACCGCTTCTCCTCGGTGCGTCGTGCGGACCACGTCGTGGTGATCGAGCACGGCAAGGTCGTCGAGCAGGGCTCGCATGCCGAGCTCACGGCCGCGGACGGCACGTACGCCCGGCTCTTCCGCCTCCAGGCCGAACGCTTCGCCCAGGGCCTCGACGCCGAGGGCGAGCACCCCGACTATGCGGACCCGGACGCCGTCGTCGACCTCGCGGAGGTGGCCGAGTGAAGACGACCCTGCGTGGCACCTGGGCGCTCGCCTCGATCGCGTGGCGCGCCGACCCCGGCCGCTTCCTCGTGAGCCTCGTGCTCATGCTCGCCCAGTTCGCCGCGATGCCCCTCGCAGCGCCCGCGCTCGCGTCCCTCACCGACGCGGCCGTCACGGGCGACGGGGCGGGGACCGTGCGCGCAGGGGTCGCGGTCGCCGTCCTCGCGATCGCCGCGCTCACCGCGGGCCACTTCGCGCACGTCTTCTACTTCGAGCTCGGTGAGCGCGCCCAGCTCGCGGTCGAGCGCGAGCTCATCGACCTCGCGAACGGCTCGGCCGGGCTCGAGCACCTCGAGCGCCCCGACTACGCCGACCGCCTGAGGGTGCTGCGCCAAGAGCTCGAGTGGGCCGGCTGGTCGAGCATGGAGATCCTCTTCTCGGCGGTCGGGCTTGCGGTCGGGGCCTCGATCACCGCGGTGCTCCTCGCCTCCCTCGATCCCGTCCTGCTCGTGCTACCGCTGTTCGCGGTGCCCTCGCTCCTCCTCGGCCGCAAGGCCGAGACGATCATGGG
>JAAYZM010000188.1 GCA_012514835.1 Actinomycetales bacterium | reverse complement strand
GGGCCGTCGCCGCGGTGCAGCGTGCCCTTCGCCTCGTGCTCGGCGACGAGCTCGCGCACCAGGACGGCCACGTTGTTCTTGTGCCCCTCGCCGGCCATGTGGGCCACGACGTAGCCCTCGGGGTCGATCACCACGAGGGTGGGCCACGCGCGCGCCGTGTAGGCGGACCACGTGACGAGCTCCGGGTCGTCCAGCACCGGGTGGTGCACCTCGTAGCGGTCCACGGCCGCCGCGAGCGCCACCGGGTCCGCCTCGTGCACGAACTTCGGGGAGTGCACGCCAACCACCACGAGCACGTCCCGGTGCTGCGCCTCGAGCTCGCGCAGCTCGTCCAGCACGTGCAAGCAGTTGATGCAGCAGAACGTCCAGAAGTCGAGCAGGACGATCTTGCCGCGCAGGTCCTCGAGGCTCAGCTCGCGGCCGCCCGTGTTGAGCCAGCCGCGGCCCGTCAGCTCGGAGGCGCGGACGCGGGGGAGTCGGTCGGTGGTCACGTCGCCAGTCAACACCGGGTCGCGCGGACGTATGCCGAGGCGTCCACCACCCGGCCGCCAGCGGGTGCTCGCCTACGCGACGGGGGCGGCCGACGACGGCGGTTCCCCGGCCTGAGCCACGTCACGCGGGGGGTGCTGCTCGGCCGTGACGTCGGCGCGCTCGATGCGGTCCACGCGGAACCACCGGATCGCGGTGCGCAGGCGGCACCACGCCACCAGGTACCAGTGAGCTTCCGTGTAGGCCAGGATGACGGGCTCCACGCGGCGCGACGTCGCCCGTGCCGCACCGTCCACGTAACGGATCACGAGCACGCGCTCGGTCGCGAGGGATTGTTCGATGGCGCGCAGGACGAGCGCGGCGGGCCGGGGTGCGCCGTCGTCGGCCTCTGTCCGTGGTGGACGCAACCACACGCGCGCCGCGAGGCGCTGGGCGCGTTCGCGATCCTGGGGGCCGAGCGCGTCCCAGACCTTCCCCTGGGCTGCCCGCGCGTCCGCTCCGAAGGGGCTGCCCGCCGGGAGCGCCGCGAGCGCGACGGCCGCGGCCACGGCCTGGCTGGGCGTGAAGTTCACGGGCGGCAGGCTCGCGACCGGGTCGAGCACGTAGCCGCCACCCGGTCCCGCTTGCGCCCAGATCGGCAGGCCCGCCTGCTGGAGCGCGGAGATGTCGCGCTTGATGGTGCGTTCGCTGACCTCGAGCTGGCGAGCGAGCCGCGGCCCCGTGGTGCCGGCGCGGCCCACGCGGCGCAGCTCCTCGGCGACGGCGTAGAGCCGATCGGTGCGATTCATGGCGCGACCCTCCCGCAACAATGGTGACAGAACGGTGTCACCAAGGGGGGTTCAGCCTGGGTCCATGAACACCACGACAGAAAGCAAGCATCTCGTTCTCGTCCCCGGCTTCTGGCTCGGCGCGTGGGCCTGGGACGGCGTCGTCGGCCCGCTCCGTGCAGCGGGACTGACTCCCCACGCCGTGACGCTCCCCGGGCTCGACCCGGCCGCGGGGGACCGCGGTGCCATCACTCGCGAGGACCACGTCCAGGCGGTGCTCGACCTCGTGGCCGGGCTCGGCGGCGACGTGGTGCTGGTGGGCCACAGCGGCGGGGGGACCGTGATCCAGCAGGTCGCGGACCGGATTCCCGAGCGCATCGCGCGCCTCGTCTACGTCGACACCGGGCCGCTCGTGGACGGCGCCGTGCACTCCAACCAGCTCGCCCCGGACCTCACCGAGATGGACTTCCCCTCGTGGGAAGAGCACGCGGCGCAAGGCGCGAGCCTCGAGGGGATCGACGACGACGGCCTCGTCCGACTGCGCGAGCGCGCGGTCCCTCACCCCGCCGGCGTCGCGAGGGCGCCCGTGCGGGTGTCCAACCCGGCGCGGCTCGACGTGCCCGCCACCGTGGTGTGCACGTCGATCCCGTCACAGGTGCTGAAGGAGATGGCCTCGCCCGCGCCCCCGTTCCACACCGAGCTGTTCGAGGTGCGGGACCTCACGTGGGTGGACCTGCCGACCGGGCACTGGCCCATGCTGTCCCGGCCTAACGAGCTGGCCGCGGTGCTCGCCGCGGCCGTGCAGCCCTGATGCCGCCCGGCGTCCACCTGGCGAGCGCTCAGGTGGAGTGAATTGTCCGGTTCCCCTAGCGTCGACGTGACAGCTGCACGGCGGGGCGGGCCTAGGGGTTCGCGGCGCCCGCGACCCCAAGGAGACCCATGTTCCGCAGACTCGCCACGTCAGCCGCCGCGCTGGCCCTCGCTCTCGGCTCGCTCGTCGCGCTCTCCGCGCCGGCGTCCGCCGCGACGCGCATCACCTGTCCCACGCACACGACGTCCGCCGGTGACCGGACGGACGTGGCCTGGGAGACCGCGCGGCTGCGCGGGTTCCTCGTCGACACCTACACCAACGGGACCCGTACCGAGTTCGTGTACGCCATGGGTGGGATCGTCCGCGAGAGGTACTACGAGGTCTTCTCCGCCGACTTCGGCCTCGAGCAGACCGTGATCCGGACGTGCTACCGGGACAAGCCGGAGCGGCCGGCTAGCTCTCGCGAGCGCTACCGCGAGAGCGGTGGCGGCGGGGGCGGCGGCGGTGGCGTCTCGCTCGGGGCGGGCGTCTGGTACGTAGGCAACTCGGTCCGCGTGGGAATCGTGACCGTAGGCACCGTCGAGGACTTGCGCTGAGCCGCACACCCCCCACTCCAGGACGACGGAGGGCCGGGCCGCTCGATTGTCGAGCAGCCCGGCCCTCTCACTGTGCTGCGAGCGCTCAGCCCGCGGCTGACGCCACCACGGCGGGCAGATTGATCAGCGGCTGGGGGTCGGTGCCGACGGCGTGCTGCGGCACCACGTCCACCTGGCCGATGCTCTCCTCGACGGCCCGTTCGCCGAGCACCGCGTCGAGGAACAGGAACGCGACCTGGACCCGGTCGTTCTCGGGCAGCTCGGCGAACTTCGGGTGGCTGAGCTGCACGTGGACCTGCGGGCCCTCGACCTCGGCCAGCACGGTGGTGGACACGAGGTCGAGCTCGCCGCCCTCGAAGCGCAGCGACAGGCTCACCGGGTCGGGGTGGGCCTGACGGTGGTCCGCGTACTCGAACTCCTCGCCCGACGCGGGGGCGGCGGCAAGCCACGCGGCCGCGACGGGGCGCAGGTCCGGGTCGCCGCCCGCCGTCAGCACGAGGCAGTGCTTCGCGGTGCGCCCCGGGCCCGTCGCGACGGCCAGGTCGCCGATCGCCTTGACGCGCTCACCCAGGACCTCGCCGAAGGACTCGAACAGCTCGGGCGTCCCGTTGCCAGAGAACAGCAGCGAGGCCTGCGCCTCACCCTCCGCGGCCCACCAGTCCCAGAACGCGCCGATCGCGGCGAGGGCGCCGTCGTCGGGCACCGCCCCGCCCTTGTCCGACGCCGAACCCTGCCCTGCGGTGTTCTCGAAGAATCCCATGGCGCGCCAACCTACCCGCCGTACCCGTCGCGCGAAACCGCTCGCCCGAGGGGCGGGCCTCGGGTCAGGGCTTCGGCTGGTCGCCCGCGAGCCGGGCGAGCATCGCGTTGTACTCCTCGAGCTCGACGTCCCCGTCCCGGGCGACCTTGCGGTCCCGCCGGCGGGCGGTGCGCTCGTCGTCGCGGGTCCACGCGACGGCCACCACGATCGCGAGCACCAGCACGGGGATCTCGCCGATCCCCCACGTCACGGCTCCGCCGCGTTGCTGGTCCACGATCGCGCTCGCCCCCCACTCCCGGCCCAGGAGGCCGAACCAGTCGGGCACGAGCAACAGCTCGCCGGACATGAGCGCCACCCCGAAGAACGCGTGGAACGCCATGGTCACGAACAGCAGCAGGATGCGCTGCGGGAAGCCGATGCGGTGCGGCCCCGGGTCGATGCCCACGAGGCCGTTGGCGAACAGATACCCCGCGAGGAGGAAGTGCGCGGTCATCGCGAGGTGGCCCGCGTAGGTCCGCAGGGCGATCTCGAACAGCGGCGAGTAGTAGAAGATGATCATCGAGCCCGCGAAGTTCGCGGCCGCCACCACGGGGTGCGCGAAGAAGCCGCCCCACCGCGAGTGCACGATGGTCCAGATCCACTCCCGTGGTCCGCGCGAGCCGTCATGGCGTACCGGCAGGGCGCGCATCGCGAGCGTCACGGGCGCCGCGAGCACGAGGAACAGCGGGATCACCATCGCGAGCACCATGTGCTGGACCATGTGGGCGCTGAACAGCACGTGCCCGTACATGGCCGGCCCGCCGTTGCCCGTCCACGCGAGCACCAGGATCCCGAGCACCCAGGCGATCGTGCGGCCCACGGGCCAGGCGTCCCCGCGTCGGCCCAGCCGCACCACCCAGCGCAGGTAGACGAACAGCGCGGCCCCGCACGCGAACGCGATCAGCACGTCCCAGCGCCACTGCACCAGCCACTGCTCGAAAGTGAGCTCGGGGGGCAGGCGGTGGCCCGTGACGATCTGGGCCGGGGTGGGGGCCGACGGCGGTGCGTCGGGGACCGGTGTGGGCGTCGAGGCGAGCGCCGAGGCG
>JAAYZM010000187.1 GCA_012514835.1 Actinomycetales bacterium | reverse complement strand
TCAAGTCCCAGCTGCGCAGCATCTACCGCAAGCTCGACGTCGCCTCGCGGGAGGAAGCTCTCACCGAGGCGGCACGGCTCGGCTTCGACCTCGACGCGCGCGACTGACCCCGCTGGGTGTTATCACTACGGCCATTCGGGTGTGACCCACGGAACATCCTCGCGTCACCAGGGTGCCACCCCCCAGAAGAGGCGTGACGTGAGGCACAAAAACCCCTCCTGACCTGCGGTTTCACCCTCTCTTTCACCTCCCGTGAGGGCACTCTCTGGACGATGCTGTCCGGTGATCCCGACGCTGGCGCGACTTCGCGTGCCCGCGATCAGAACCGACTCCCTGGACGACACGATGCGCTTCGCCCTGCCCTCTGTCCGCCGCACCTCCGCCCTCGCTGTGCTCGCCCTCCTCGCGGGGCTCCTCGGAGCTCCCGTCACGCAGGTCGCGCACGCGGCCGAGGTCGCGGACCTCACCGCGAGCGTCGAGGCCCCCGGCTCGATCCTCGCGGGAGAGAGTGGGAGCCTCACGCTCGGTGTGCACAACACCGGGGGCGACCGCTTCAACCTCGGCTGGGCGCTGCGCGTCCCCGAGGGGCTGACCCCGGGCAGCGCGACGACGCCGAGCGGCGCGACGGTCGGCGTGCCGCGCGTCGTCGCGGCCGGTGAGCTCGGTGGCGGCGAGCCGCCTGCCGGGACCCAGCTGTGGATCTGGGAGGACGTCTCCGACCTGCCCGCGGGGGCCCGTGGCGGGCTCGTCGTGCCGTTCACCCCCGACCCCGCGGTGTTCCCGGTCGGCGCGACGATCGACGTCGAGGCGATCGCGCACACGAGCTCGCACGCGAGCTATCGCCCCGTCTTCCCGGGCAGCACGGGCGTCGGGGGCCCTGCGGCCGAGGCTGCGACGGGGTCGAGCCCCGCGAGCGGGACCACGGTCGACGTGACGGCCCTGCGCCTCGAGAAGGACCAGCTCACGTACGCCGAGAACGAGCTGCTGCGCGGCGTGCACGAGCAGGGCGCCGTGTTCCGCCTGCGCGTGACGAACACGAACCAGGGTGCGACGCAGCGCGAGGACGTCGTGGCCCTCGAGGTCGTCGACTGGCTGCCCGCGGGTCTCGAGCTCCTCGGGTGCGGCGGTCCGGACGTCGACCGCTCGACGCACGACTGGTCGGGAGAGGGCGCGGGGGAGTACGTGGGTGCCGGGACGCTCGGCGCGGGCCGGACGGCGCCGTCGCCGTGCCCGAGCCCCGACCGGGTCGAGACGGTCGAGGCCGACGCCGCGGACGCCGAGCGCTTCGGTGTCGTCGCGGGTCGTGTCTACACGCGGGTCACGTGGTCCCTCGACGACCTCGCCGCGGGCGAGACGCGTGACATCCACTACGTCGCCGGTGTCCCGCTGCACGAGAACACGCTCGACTGGAGCCACGCGGCGGGCGGCGAGGCACCGAGCGCGACGTCGGGCGAGCAGGCCGCGAACCTCGACAACAACACGGGTCCCTCGACGCGGCACGGCTCGGCCACGAGCGCCGAGGACGGCGAGGCCTGGACGAACGCCGCCCGGGTCGAGGGCTTCTACCGTGGCCCTGTCGCGGCGGGGGCGGACCGCCTCGTGCACGACACCGACGACGAGACGATCACGGCGATGGACCTCGCGATCGTCAAGGGCGTCGACCGCGAGCACTTCGAGCACGGCGCGTACGCGACCTTCACGCTCACGGTGTCGACCTCCGAGTACGCCTCGTCCTCCGACGTGACCGTGACCGACACGATCCCCGACGGCATGTGCCTCGTGGCCTCGACGTCGTCGACGACGTGCGCGACGTCGGGCAGCTTCGGCCCGTGGCAGGTCGAGGACGTCGTGCTCGGCGCGGACGGCTCGCGCACGGTCACCTTCCGCTACACCGCGGGCACGCTCGAGCCGAGCACCTCGGTCGTGCTCGCCTACCCCGTCCTCATGGGCGTCGCCTACGACGGGCCCGGCCTGGGCCCGACGACGTCGGGCGACGGCTTCACGAACACGGTCGAGATCGAGGGCACGACGACGCTCGAGCCGGGCGTCGCCGACCGTCTCGACGGGCAGGGTCCGTGGCACGTGCGGGACGACTCGGCGGCCGGGACGACCGCGCCGTTCGCCTCGATCAGCAAGCGCGTGCTCGACCGTGACGCGCTCCCCGCCGAGGGGTGCGCGGCGACCGCGCCTGGTCACGCGGGCTGGCAGTCCGAGGCGGGCGACTTCCGGCTCGGGGACACCGTGTGCTACCTCCTCACGGTCGACTTCCCCGACGAGGTCCACACCCGCAACCCCGCCGTGGCCGACGTCATGCCGGTGGGCATCGCTCTCGAGGGCTGGCAGCTCGGTGCGGGCTCGCCGGTCGTGAGCGGCCCGACGGTCGCCGACCGCACGCTCACGTGGCTCGTCGGGGAGACGGGCAGCGGCACGAGCGACCGGATCGTGCCGCGCGGCTCGACGCTCCACCTGTACGTGTGGGGCACCGTGCAGCCCGAGACCGTCGGCACCGCTGTCGACAAGCCCGAGAACCTCATGAAGTACCGTCAGGAGAACGTCGAGGGTGAGGTCTTCTACCTGCGCGACGACGCGTCCTCGCAGGTGCTGCCCGCGCCGCTGAGCCTGCTCAAGGGCATCCGTGACGTCGACGGTGAGTCGACGCGCGCGGCGCAGAGCCAGGCCGCGGGCGACGGGACCGCCTTCGGGTCGAACCGTGACGGGGTCTTCATCGTCGAGGACGAGGTCATCACGTACCGCCTCGACCTCGAGTCGGACTTCCCGGTCCACGACGTCGTCGTGTGGGACCTCCTGCCCGCGGCGCTCAGCGCGCTCGAGCTCGGGCAGCTCGAGGCGCGCCTCGACCTGCCCGCCGGCGCCGACGTCGTCAAGGCCTCCGCGCTCGGTGTCTCGGGGGACGACGCCGCGCGCTGGGCGATCGTGTGGGACGGCGTCGAGGTCGACACCCTCGCGGGTGGTCGCTTCCGCGAGACGCTCGTGTACTCGCTGCGCGCGACGCCCCAGATGGCGGAGGTCGCGACCTCGCACACGAACACCGCGTCGATCATCAGCTACAAGACCGAGACGAACGACGGGGGCGAGCGGGAGTTCTTCCCGGCCGACGGCCCGAGCTACTCGGGCCGCCCGCCGGCCGCCGAGCGCGTCCCTGCGCCGGCCGGTCGGCGGACGACGGACCCCTCGCACGTGCGCGTCGAGAACGTCGACGTCACGAAGCTCGTGAGCTCCCCCGCGGGCACGAACAACGCCGGTCCCGCGCTCCCGGCGAGCTCGGGCAGCACGCAGGTCGCGATCGGCGAGTGGGCGACGTACACGTACGCCGTGACGATCCCGGCGCACACCTCCGTCGTCGACGGCGTGCTCACGGACGTCCTGCCGAGCCCGGGCCACTGGGAGGTCGACGCAGCCTCGACGACGGTGACGTACCCGAGCGGTGCGACCGCGCCGGGAGCGACGAGCTTCACGCACGCTGGGGCGACCTTCTCGGTGAACCCTGCGACGGGTGAGCTCACGTTCCCGGCCGGGACCTACACGGCCGCCGCAGAGGAGACCTTCACGGTCCGGCTCACGGCCCGGATCCGTCCCGGCGCCTCGTGGACGCACTCGAGCACGAACCGGACGAACACGGCCGAGCTCCGTTCCTCGGGGGCGCCCAAGGACTCGGCGACGGCCCACACCAGGCTCGTCGAGCCCGACCCGCACGTCTCCAAGGTCGCTGACGACGACACGATCGTCGCCG
>JAAYZM010000186.1 GCA_012514835.1 Actinomycetales bacterium | reverse complement strand
TCCGCCTCTTGAAGGGCGGCACACGTACTGCGGCGGTGAAATGGCCCACAGCGCGACCGATCCACTAGGGCTTGCCCGCCTCGAGTGGGAGGGCGGCGGTGAGCCGTAGGGGGCGATCGCGCTTGCGCCACCGCCCGGCCTTGCATAGCGCACGCCGCGCAGTCGAGAGCCCGCGCCGATACCGTCACACCATGGCGATCAAGCTCGAGAACGTCGGGATCGCAGTGCGCGATCTCGAGGAGGCCATCGCGTTCTTCACCGACCTGGGCCTCACCGTCCAAGGCCGCGCCACTGTGAGTGGTGAGTGGGCAGAGACCGCCGTTGGCCTCGACGGCAATACCGTCAAGCTAGCCATGCTCATCACGCCAGACGGCCACGGCACCATCGAGCTGTTCGAGTACCTCCGCCCGGACGCCATCGAGACCGAGCCCACGCGACCGAACGAGATCGGCATGCACCGCGTCGCCTTCTCGGTCCCGAACCTCGACGAGGCCCTCGAGATCGCCGCGCGTCACGGTTGCCACCCGCTGCGCGGAGTCGCCACCTACGAGGGCCAGTTCAAGCTCACCTACGTGCGCGGGCCCAGCGGGATCATCGTGATGCTCGCCGAAGCGCTTACGTAGCGCGGGCAAGCGGGAGCGGCAGGACGGCCGTACACCGCGGCCGCCACCGCCCCGCTGCCCGAGAGCAAACAGATTCACCCACCGTAAGCCACGGCCACATCCAGCACCCACGTCACCCCGAACGGGTCCACGAGCATCCCGTACAACGGCGCCCACGCCGCGGGCGCGAGGTCCACGATCACCGTGGACCCCTGGGCCAGCCGAGCCCAGTACGGTTCCAGCTCCCCGGCGTCGTCGGCCCGAACCGACACGAAGAAGGGCGCCTGCCCCCGCTCCCAGGGCCGCGAGGCGGGCGCGTCGTACGCCATGACGCGGAAGCCCGCGGGGGAGGAGACCTGCCCCCACATGATCTGCTCGGCCTCGGCGGGGTCCTCGACCGCGCCAGCCTGGGCGTAGGTGACGGCCACGAGGTCGCCGCCGAAGACGGACTGGTAGAAGTCGAGCGCCGCGCGGGCGTCGCCGCGGAAGTTCAGGTGGGTGGTGGTCTGCAAGGACATCGCGAGTCTCCTCGATGAAGCGGGCGGCCGATCCGCCCGTGACAGCCACGATGTCGCCAGTGCCGGTCAGGTTCTGTCCTAGACAGCAGCCAAACTCGAGGACATGAGCGGAACCTCTGGCCGGCTGCTCTCGCTGCTGTCCCTGCTGCAGGCGCGCCGCGACTGGCCCGGCCACGTCCTCGCGGAGCGCCTGGGCGTGAGCGACCGCACCGTGCGCCGCGACGTGGACCGCCTCCGCGAGCTCGGCTACCCCGTCCAGGCCACCTTGGGCCCCGACGGCGGCTACCGCCTCGCCCCCGGCGCCGACCTCCCGCCCCTGCTGTTCGACGACGAGCAGGCCGTCGGCCTCGCCGTCGCCCTCCGGCTCGCCGCCACGAGCGGCGCGGACATCGACGACGGCGCCACGCGGGCCCTCGCCACGCTCCGCCAGGTCATGCCCTCGCGCTTGCGCCACCGCATCGACGCGCTCGAGATCACCACGGTGCCCGACGGCGCACCCCCGAGCCCCGTCGCCCCCGACGTGCTCCACGCCGTCTCCCTGGCCAGCCAGCGCCGCGAGATCCTCCGCTTCGACTACGCGGGCGCCACGACGCGGTCCGACGACGGACTCCCGCCCACCCGGCGCGCGGAGCCGCATCACCTCGTGGCACGTGCGGGCCGCTGGTACCTGCTCGCGTGGGACCTGGAGCGCGCGGACTGGCGCACGTTCCGCGTGGACCGCATGACGCCGCGCACGCCCACCGGGCCGCGCTTCGCCCCGCGCGAGGTGCCCTGCGGTGACCCGGCTGCCTTCGTCGCGGCGCGGTTCAAGGGCTCCGACGGCCCCGACGCCTGGCCGTGCCAGGGCACCGTGATCCTGCATCTGCCTGCCGCGGACGTCGCGCCCTTCGCGGCCGGGGCCACCGTGGAAGCGATCGGCGCGGACCGCTGCCGCGTGACGCTCGGGGCGTGGTCATGGACCGCCGTCGCTGCGTCCGTCGCGCGCTTCGACGCCGACGTCGAGATCGTGGGACCGCCCGAGCTCGCCGACGCGTGCGCCGCGCTCGCCGAGAGGTTCGCCAGGGCCAGTAGGGCCACGCGGGGGAACATCCCATGATCTTGCGGCGTTGTGTGCAGTGATGAGACTGAGAAAATACGAAGAGTTCGAGGACGACGCCGGTCAGCAGCGGCGCTACCTCCGTATGCCCAGCGGAGGGCTGGTCGCGCTGGACGCCAAGGTCGCGTCCGACGTCCAGGTGTCCCGATGGGCGTGGGTCGACCCCGGAGCCCGGGTGTCCAGCGGCGTGCGTGTCGACTCGTACGGGTGGGTCGGCGCCGGGGCTGTGGTGGGCGCGCGCGTTCACCTCGGCACGGGAGCGCAGCTGGGTCCCGACGTCGTCGTGGGCCCCGACGCGGTCATCGGTCCCCGCGCACAGATCGGCGCGAGAGCTCGCATCGAGCCCGGAGCGGTCATCGAACCGGAGTCGCGGATTCCCGAAGACGCCGTCGTCACTGCCGACGGTGTGCTCCTCGACGCAGCCTGAGCAACGCGTCAGACGGCGGGCTTCACCGCGGCGAGCGTGAAGGTGGCCGGTAGCCGCTCGGGGCGGTCGCGTAGGCGCCACTCGCCGTGCGAGTCCTCGACCATGACACCCGGCAGGGCGTCCCACGGCACAGAGTCATGCTCCTCGAGCAGGATCAGCTGCAGGCCGGCGTCGAGCACGGCGCTGACGATCTCGCCGAGGCCGTGGTTCCACTCGATCGAGCGCGGCTGCCCCACGGCGTCCTGGCCCGCGTAGCTCGTCTCCTCGTCCCACGTCACGCCGTCGGCCTGCTCGAAGTACGGCAGCTCGAGCGCGACGGTCGAGCCCCCGGGCCCGGTGATCCACGGCTGCTGCACGCGATCGGCGTGCTCTTCGCCCACGCGCATGGCCAACGCCGAGAGCAGCACGGGGTGGCCGTCCCGGATGAACAGCCGCCCGCCGGGTCGTAGCAGCGCGGCGACGGTCTGGGCCCAGCGCGAGATGCTCGGCAACCAGCAGATGGCCCCGATGCCCGTGTAGACGAGGTCGAACGTACGGCCGCCCAGGGCCTCAGGGGCGCTGTACACGTCGGACTGCACGTACTCGACGTCGGCCCTGGCACGTTCCGCAAGCCCGCGCGCCTCGGCGAGCGAAGCCCCGGACAGGTCCACGCCCACCACCCGGGCACCGAGCCGCGCGAGGCTGATCGTGTCCGTGCCCAGGTGGCACTGCAGGTGCACCACGTCGAGCCCGGCCACGTCACCGAGGCGCGGCAGGTCGAAGCGGACGACGCCGGACAGGTGCTCGGGGTCCTCGATGAAGCGATCGAAGCCGTAGTGCGCCGCGTGCACCTCCGCGCGCGCGTCCCAGTTGGTGCGGTTCAGCTCGAGGTAGTCGTCGGTGCCCACGTGACGACGCTAGCCCGCCTGCGCAGCAGCCTTCCTCGGATTTTCCCTAGGCTGACGGGCATGGTCCCCGAGGTCGCGCGGATGCTCCGCCAGCTCCGCTGGCCGGGCGTCGACGCCGTGACCTACGGCGACGGACGGATGACGTTGCTCGAGGTCGAGTTCTATGCGGGCGAGCGGCCGGTCTTTCCGCTCGCCGACACGACTCTTGAGTCCTACCTCGGGTACCACGACGAGGACGACCTCTCGGCGTACGACATCGCGGCGACGGTGGAGCACGGCGACCACGCGATCGCCGTCGGCGACGGGAGCGGGGAGGGGAACGGCGTCGTCGTCGTCACGGACAAGGCGACCGGGACCCTCGCGTGGTTCGCCTTCTACGTCGCCTCAGATCCGTTCGTGTCCGTGACCGCGACCGACGGCGTGCTCGACGCCGTGACCGCGGAAGGCGTCCACTGGCACATCCGGGTGGACGACCCGCTCGACGTGCGCGTCGTACGTCCGCCTAGGCTGACGGCGTGACCTCGGTGATCATGCGGACGAAGGTGCTCGGTTGGGCTGATACCGACTTCCCCGGGACTCTCGAGCTCGCGCTGATCGACGCCGAGGGCGCCGAGCACCGCGTCCTCGAGAAGGCCGCCGTGCTCACCTCGACGGACGTCCCTGGGGAAGGCCCGCTCCCGCGGGAGCTGTGGATCCGGGGAGAGTCGAGCGAGACCGCGAATGGCCGAGTACGCGTGGCACTCGCCTACGGTGTCGAGACGACCGACGGCCTCGCCGTGCTCGACCTCCCCATCGATGACGTCGTCTGGCTCTAGCCATAGTCTGTGAAAGCCCGGTCGAGATGCCGACCATCCCGCAAGCGGGAGCGACGGCAAGGTGGTCGTCACGCCGCGCTGAGACGCACCTCGGCCTCCAGCCGCCGCACCACCACGCGGAGCATCAATCCGAGCAGCGGCCGCATGCACCAGGCCGTCGCGCCCCGCGGCAGACCCCGCAGGTGCACGTCCTCGATCCACTCGAGCTCGGCGTGCTCGCCGTCGGGCCGCACCCCCACCTCGGCCGTGCCGAGCAGCACGGGCCCGACCTTTCGGTACCGCGCGCGCCCTGGCCGCCCGGCCGTGGGCGGCACGAGCCGCTCGACCACCATGCGGTCCGGCAGTCCCGGCCCGCCCCGTCGCGCGCCGGGCCCGGTCACGGCCGTGAAGCGGTCACCAACGCGCAGGGCGGGCGCGGCATCGACCCGCGTGAGCGGCACCCAGCGCGCGTGGTTGCGGACGTCCGTGACGAGCGCCCACGCCTCCTCGGCGGGCACAGGCAGGCGCACGTGCACCATGGCGCGCCGCGGCGGCGGTTGAGCGGACGACGGCGAGCGTGAGGGCACCCCGTGACCCTCGCACGCTCAGCCCGCACCCGCACGAGGATCTACGCAGCCACGGGCGCGGCACCCACGCGGGAGTGCCCCAGGTTCTCCCGCCACGCCTCCTCGAGCTCCGGCCCGTACCGGTGCCCCGTACCGACGGGCACGCACGCGGCGCCCCGCAGGGCGAGCAGCACGCGCGGTCGGGGCACGAGGGAGAGTTGCGTCACGGGGTCGTCGTCGTGCAGAAAGACGCCGACCCGCCCGTCGAGCACGCGACCCCATCGCGCCGAGCCCACGGCGCCCACCAGGAGCCCGCCGTC
>JAAYZM010000185.1 GCA_012514835.1 Actinomycetales bacterium | reverse complement strand
TCGACCGACGACGGGATGTCGTACGTCGCGCCGTCGGCCTGGTAGATCCAGTCCTTGACCTGGTCGAGGCCGTCGAGCTGGTTCTGGATCATCTGGAGCGGGAACGCGTACGTGAAGTCGGCGTTGCCGAGCATGATCGGCGTCTCGCCAGCCGCGAGGGCCGTGTCCATGGCCGCCTCGAGGTCCGCGATGCTCGTCAGCGGGATGGTGATCCCGAGCGAGTCCGCCATCGCCTTGTTGTAGTAGACGCCCGTCACGTTGTAGCCGACGCCGAGCGCGTAGAGCGAGCCGGAGCCGCGCGCGCCGGACTCGTCGATGCGGACCTGGTCGAGCAGGCCCTGCGGCCAGTCGTCCCAGCCGTACGCCTCGGCGTAGGGGTCGAGGTTGAGCAAGATGCCGTCCTTCGCGGCCGACTGGACGGTCGGGAAGCGCATGAGGTCCGGGGCGTCGGGGCTCGACATGATGCGGATGGCATTCTGCGCGAGGTTCTGGAAGCTGTCCGCGCGGACCTTGAACGTCACGTTCGGGTGCTGCGCGGTGAACTCCGCCTGCAGGGCGTCGAACTGGTCGGTGAATCCGGACTCGAGGTACAGGTCGAGCTCGACGTCCTCGCTCGTGAGCTCGGTGGAGACGCCAGCAGGCGCCTCTTCCGAGGCAGAGCTCGAGGGCGAGGTCGAGGTCGCGGTGCTGCTGCTCCCCGGCGGGGAACAGGCAGCCAGGGTCACAGCGAGCGCGGCCCCGCCGGCCACGAGCAAGGCTGTGCGATTCCGGGCGTTGAGCCTGGTGATGCGCATGGCTTCTCCTTCGAAGTTGGTGCACGTCGTGTGGTCGTTCGATCGTCACAGACACGTGGCGGGGCGATGTACCGCCAGGGCGGGGAAGAATCCAGAGCTCTATCCGCCACCTGGCGGTCTCCCGCGCCCAGGGAACACCCGCGTGAAGACGTCAGCCCGTGACGCGAGCAGTCGCGGATGCGGCGCCGAGCCAGGTGTGCGGGTTGCGGTCCCAGCACCAGCCGAGCTTCGCGCGCCGCTCGGAGATCCACACGGCGGGCACGCGCTGGTTGGTGCCCGTGCGCGAGCCCATGACGGACCAGCAGCGGTTCGGGCGCAGCCGGTCGGGTCGCACGGTCGCGAGCGCGACGCCCTCCTCGATGGTCAGCGGGGTGCGTCCGCGCTCGCGCACCGCGGCGAGCGCCTGCTCCGGCGGGACGCTCAGGAACTCCGAGCCCACGTCGATCCCCGTGAGCAGGTACGGCCCGTCCGGCACCTCGACGCCCTCGACGGGCACGTAGGTCGCGAGCTCGGAGCGGTCGATCACGCTCACGCCGAGCTTCGCGCCGCGGCGCATCGCGGGCACGGCGTCGTTCACGTCCTCCACGCGCAGCACGAGCAGGAAGGGGACGTCGTCGCCCTCGCGGGCGGCGGGGGCCGACGACGGGAGCTGGCCGACGGCGGCCCGCAGCGGCTCGACCAACGCTACGAGACCGTCCTGGTCGAGCCCGAGCAGATCAGCCACCCCGGTCTCGACGTAGACGCGTACCTGGCGGTCGAGCTCCTCGACGAGCGAGGAGTCGGGGTCGAACGCGTCGGCCGCGCCGGACGTGGGGGCCGTGACGGTGGCGAGCTGGGGATCGACCTCGGTGATGACGGTGGGCATGGCGCTGCTCCTCAAGGGGGTCGGGGATCGGCTCAGTTCCAACGCCCCGCCGTCGTCGGCTGTTCCCCGGGTTAGCGTGGCCGGTATGGACGCGAACTCCACGGCCCAGGCGATCGAAGCCCTCGCGGGCCACAGGGTCGCCGTCCTCACGGGCGCGGGCGTCTCGACGGACTCGGGCATCCCGGACTATCGCGGCCCCGACTCCCCGCCGCGCAAGCCCATGACGTTCCAGGAGTTCACGGGCGACGCGGCGTTCCGTCGGCACTACTGGGCGCGCAACCACGTGGGCTGGCGGCACGTCGGGGCGACGCAGCCCAACGCGAGCCACCGCGCCCTCGCCCGGCTCGAGGCGGCGGGCGTGGTGACCGGGATCGTCACGCAGAACGTGGACCTGCTCCACCAGGCCGCGGGCTCGCAGCACGTGATCGACCTGCACGGGCGCTACGACCGCGTCATCTGCCTCGACTGCGGGCACGTCATCCCGCGCTCGCGGCTCGCCGAGCGGCTCGAGGCGCTCAACCCGGGCTTCGTCGAGTCGGTGGGCGCCGTGGGCGACATCGAGATCGCTCCGGACGCCGACGCCGTGATCGAGGCGACCTCCCACTTCGTGGTCGCGGACTGCGAGGTGTGCGGCGGCGTCCTCAAGCCCGACATCGTCTACTTCGGCGAGGCCGTCCCCAAGGAACGGGTCACGGCGGCGACGGCGCTCGTGTCCGACGGCGAGGCGCTGCTGGTCGCAGGATCCTCGCTCACCGTGTACTCGGGCCTGCGCTTCGTGCGGCAGGCCGCGGCGCGCGGGGTCCCCGTGGTGATCGTCAATCGCGGCGCCACGCGCGGCGACGAGCTCGCGACCGTCAAGGTCGACGCGGGGACGTCCGAGACGCTCACGACGATCGCCGACGCCCTCGCCCCCTGAGTACGCTCGCACCATGGCCAAGTACCTGGACGTGCACCCGGAAGACCCCCAGCCGCGCCTCGTCTCCCAGGTGGTGGACCTGCTCCGCGAGGACGCGCTCATCGCGTACCCCACGGACTCCGGCTACGCGCTCGGCGTGCGCCTCGACTCGCACACCGGCGCGGACCGCATCCGCGCGATCCGCCGCCTCGACGACAAGCACCACTTCACGCTCGTGTGCGCGGACTTCGCCCAGCTGGGGCAGTTCGTGCGCCTCGACAACTACCAGTTCCGGGCCATCAAGGCCGCGACGCCCGGGCCGTACACGTTCATCCTCCCGGCCACGAGCGAGGTGCCCAAGCGCTTCGCCCACCCGAAGAAGCGGACCGTGGGCGTGCGCATCCCCGAGCACCGCGTGGTCCAGGCGCTCCTGCGCGAGCTCGGCGAGCCGATCCTCTCCTCGACCCTCCTGCTGCCGGACCACGACGAGCCGCTCACGGACGGGTGGACCATCAAGGAAGAGCTCGAGCACGTGGTCGACGTCGTCATCGACGCTGGCGAGGTGATCGCGGAACCCACCACCGTCGTGGACTACACCGACGGCCCGCCGGAGATCCTCCGCGAAGGCTCCGGCGACCCGACCCGCTTCGCCTGACGAAGCACGGCGCGGCCCGGGAGGTGAGGGGGCACCTCCCAGGCCGCGCCGCGTCGCGGGTCTAGCGCTTGGTGACGCGGATCACCGCCTTCTTCGCCGAGGACTTGGCTCGGCAAGATCGCGGCGAACAAGCTCTTCGCGGCGATCGACGGCGAGGAGCTCGGCGGTGGCGTCGAGATGGTGCCGTGCCGCCTGGTCCCCCGCGAGTCCACCACCCCGCTCTCCTGACCCGCC
>JAAYZM010000184.1 GCA_012514835.1 Actinomycetales bacterium | reverse complement strand
TCGCTGCGCAACTACCCCGACCCGCTCGAGATGTACGACAAGTACGGCTCGGACGCGGTGCGCTGGACGCTCATGAGCAGCCCCGTGCTGCGCGGCGGCAACCTCGTGGTGGCCGAGGAGTCGATCCGCGACGCCGTGCGCCAGGTGATCCTGCCGCTGTGGAGCACGTACTACTTCTTCACGCTCTACTCGGCCTCGGCCGACGGCGGGAAGGGCATCGAGGCCGGGCCCGTGGACCCCTCGCGGTTCGCCGAGCTGCCGGCCCTCGACCGCTACGTGCTTTCCCGCACGCGCGACCTCGTGGAGCAGGCCCAGGCGCACCTCGACTCCTACGACATCGCGGCCGCGTGCCACGTGGTGCGCGACCACATCGACGTGCTCACCAACTGGTACGTGCGCACGCAGCGCGACCGCTTCTGGGCGGAGGACGCCGACGCGTTCGACACGCTGTGGACGTCCCTCGAGACGCTCACGCGCGTCATGGCCCCGCTCGCACCCCTCGTCACGGAGGAGATCTGGCGCGGACTCACGGGCGGGCGTTCCGTGCACCTCACGGACTGGCCCCTCGCGAGCGGTTTCGGGTCCGACGACGATCTCGTGGCGGCCATGGAGCGCACGCGCGAGGTCGTCTCGGCGACCCTCGCGCTGCGCAAGGCCGCGGGACTGCGCGTGCGCCAGCCGCTGCTGTCCGTCACGGCCGTGGTGCCCGGCGGGCTCGACGAGCACCTGCGCCAGATCGTGGCGCACGAGCTCAACGTGCGCGAGGTGCGCGTCGTGGACCTCGACTCGCTCACCGAGGACGAGGTCGCACGCTTCGGGGTGACGAGCACGCTGAGCGTCAACGCCCGCGCGGCCGGCCCGCGCCTCGGCAAGGCCGTCCAGCACGTCATCCGCGCCGCGAAGTCGGGGGACTGGTCACAGTCGCCGGAGGGCGCCGTCGTCGTCCGTACTCCTGACGGTGAGGTGCCGCTCGAGGCGGGCGAGTTCGAGCTCGCCACCACGGTGGACGCCGACGCCGCGGCCGAGGGCGTCCGGGCGGCCGTGCTGCCCGGCGGCGGCTTCGCGCTGCTCGATGTGACGGTGACGCCCGAGCTCGAGGCGGAGGGCTACGCGCGCGACGTGGTGCGGGCCGTCCAGGACGCGCGCAAGGCGGCGGACCTCAAGGTCTCCGACCGCATCGCGCTCGAGCTCACCGTGCCCGCCTCGCGGGTCGAGGCCGTCGAGACGCACCGCGAGCTCATCACCCGCGAGACCCTCGCCGTCGAGCTCGCGGTGTCCGCCGGGGACGAGCTCGCCGTGGGCGTGCGCGCGGTCAGCTGAGCGGCGTCGGCGTCGGGAGGCGTCAGCTGATCTTCGAGCCGGACTTCGTGAGCTTCTTGCCGAGGAAGAAGATGCTCTTCGTCTTGCCCGTCCAGAAGCTCGCGCCCGTGTTCTTCGTGATGCGCGAGCCCTTGATGGTGAGCGAGCCGGTGCGGTCGTTGCTCACGTAGAAGATGCCGGGCCCGCCCTCGGGTGCGCGGTTCCTCTGGATCCGTGAGTCCTCGACGCGCACGTTCTGGCGCGTGCCGTCGAAGTAGATCGCGCCGCCGTTGCCACCCTTGCCGCTCGACGCACCCTTGCCCGTCGCGCGGTTCTTGAGGAACGTCGAGTCCTTGATGCGCATCGGCGCGCCGAGCGACGAGACGGCGCCACCGCTGGCGCAGCGGTTGTGGGTGAACCTCGAGCCGTAGATGCGGGCGGTCTTGCGCTGGCCCGTGACGCGGATCGCGCCGCCGCCGGCGTCGGAGTGGCTCTTCATGCAGCGGTTCTTGGTGAACTTCGCGTTCTTCACGGTGAGCTG
>JAAYZM010000183.1 GCA_012514835.1 Actinomycetales bacterium | reverse complement strand
TGACGCTCGCGGTGCTGCGTCGGCGTTGGATGCTCGCTCTGCAGATCGCGGTGCTCGTGATCGGCGCCAACCTCACCACGCAGGTCCTCTAGTACTACGTGTTCGACCGCCCTGACCTCGACGTGACCTACATGCTGCCCAACGCGCTGCCCAGCGGGCACACCACGGCCGCAGCGTCCGTGGCCGTCGCGGCCGTGCTCGTGGTCCCGCCGCGCGCACGCCCGTACGTCGCGGTGCTCGGCGCGGCGTACGCGGGGCTCACCGGGGTCTCGACGCTCGTGGGGCAGTGGCACCGGCCCAGCGACGTGGTCGCGGGTCTGCTCGTGGTGCTCATGTGGTGCGGCATCGCCACGGCGATGTCCGCGCTCGGTCGCCGCAGCGCCCCGCGCGGGGGCAGGCGCTCGGGTGCGGGGAGGGGGGCCGACGGCGCAGCACTGTCCGACGGCGAGACCTTGCCCGACGGCGAGGAGCGGGCCGACGGCGGTCCCCGGGCCGACCGCGCGCCCCAGCCCGGCCGACGCTTCTCGACCCCCACCCTCGTGGTCGTCACGGGCGGGTACCTCGTGGCGGTGCTCGCCGGTCTCGCCGCGGGCAGCGCGCTCAGCGACACCCGGCTCGGGCCTGGGTCCGTGGCCGAGCGCACCTATCTCCTGACGGCGTACGTGGGCGGGGCGCTCGGTGTCCTCGCCACGACGGGCGCCGTGTTCGCGACCGTCCTCGTGCTGCGCGTCCTCGCCCGGCCGCGCGGCCCGCGCGCATAGCTCAGCGCTCGGGCTCGAGCACCCACCCACCCTCGAGGATGAGCGCGTCGGTGAGGGTCCGCACGTGCTCGGTCAGCGCGACGTGCGGCGTGGAGAAGGACACGAGCGCGAGGCCGTTCCCGTCGGGCCGCTCGAGCCAGTAGTCGAGCACGAGCACGGGCTGCTTCGCGATCCCGAGCTCTTCGCCACCGTGCAGCACGCGCTCGTGGCGCACCAACGGGCCGGCCGCCGTGTCGGCGCGGAGCACGGTCCCGCCGTCGTCGAGGCCCGCGAGCCGCCGGGCGAGGGGCTCGAGGTGGGACGGCTCGCCCACGGCGGGACCCAGATCGTGCCAGTACATCGTCATGGTCAGTGCGAGGGCGTCGTCGTCGGACCGCTGCACCAGGAAGGCCATGGTGCGGGCGCGTGCCTGGGCGGCCCGCTCGCACACCGTGGTGAGCCAGCGCGTCAGCTCGTCGCGAAGCACCGGGGCGGGCGCGAGGCCCTTGAGCTGGCGGTCCACGAGCTTCGAGATCTGCTTCGCGAGCTTGCGGGGCTTCGCGAGGTCGAGCGTCACCCACTCGCCGGGCAGCGGGACCTCGAGGCCGACGACGGCCATGCCCTCGAGCCCGTCCGCGAGGGTCCGCTCGGGGACACGCCCGGTGAGGGGCGCGTCCGGGTTGCCCTCATCTCCCTCGGTCAGCCACGCGACGTCGTCGTCGTCGGGCTGCGGTTCGAGGATCGCGAGCACGTCCTCGGGGGAGGCGGTCATCGCGTGCGGCTCTGCCGGGTCGAACGCGACGCGGGCGAGCACCGCGTGGTGCTGGGCGAGGAACGGGGCGAGGTCGGAGCCCCGGCGCAGGGCGAAGCTGCGGTCCGGCGAGTCGCCGATGAACCGCGCGTACGCCGCCGAGGAGGAGAACAGGCACAGCTCGACCCCGGCCGGGGTGGAACCCTCGGCAGGGAAGCCGATCACCTGGACCTGGGTCTGGCCGGTCGCGTCGTCGTGCAGCAGGGGGAGGATCACCACGTCGTGGCGCAGCGCCCGCCCGATCGCGGAGATGTCACGGGCCGCGAGGGCGGCGCGCAACCGGGCGGACCCCACGTCCTCGGAGCCCGCGGCGGGCAGATGCAGGATCTCGGTGGGCTGGTCTGATCCGGTCATGCGAACCTCTCGTGGGGGTCGTCCTGGGCGGCCATGGTCACGTGGTCCAGCGGCATCAGCGCACCACCGACTGTCCCACGCCCCGCAGCACGTCTGCGAGCCAGACGAGCGCGCACGAGACGGGCGTGGCTGGATCATCGACGAGGTGGTCCAGCAACAGCGCGCTCGCGCGTCGCAACAGCGCGACGGGGACCTCGATCGTGCTCATGGACTCTCCTCAGTTATGGCGTCGTAGCGGGCCTGTGCGCGGTGCGCGGCGCCCTCGGACGCGTAGAGGGCAACGTCATAGAAGGCGAGTGTCCGCAATCCGCGCCGAGACTGTTCACGAGCGAGCTGGCGCGCGTCCCAGTGGGGTTCGATCGCGTAGAGGTGCGCCTGTGCGGACCAAGGTCGGCCGTCAGCGCTCTCGGGTGTCAGGAGCCGAGCGAGGATGAATCTCGAGTCCAGGGGATTGGTGGGCCCCAGGTGGTCGTTACGAAGGATCAACCCGGAGGGCGCTCGCTTGCCCCAGAAGTGTCCCCACCAGGTCCCGGGCATGCTCTCTGCCTGCAAGGTCTGCACAGCGAAGCCACGCCCGGCTTGCGAGACCCAGAGCGAGACCGGCAGTTCGAGTTCGTCGGCCCTGATGCGGCTCATGGCACCCACGGTACGGACGTCACGAGTTCGAACACGTCGGTGTTCTCGAATCCCTCGCGCATGAGGAACTCCGGTGCTCCACCGAGTTTCCCGTCCCACGGGAGCGCACGTCGTACGAGATCAACCCCGGACGGATCCTTCAGCCTGACGATGGTGAGTTCGGTGATGGCGTTCGCATCGGGCAGTCCAAGCTGCTGGCGCACATTGCTGAGCGTCCGAGGATCGACAGGGCTCCACGAGAGTCCATACGGTCTTGAGCCGGCTCCGTGAACCCGATAGAGCAGCTGACCTTGCTCAGGTTGTGGCAGCGGAGTGCGTAGATCCTTGATCCAGTTCCGCAGGTCGCGTGGCTTGAGCTTGAGCAGCTCGTGAATCTTGAGCTGAGCACCGACGCGGCGTGGATCGGTCCCCCGCACGGCCTTGATGATCTGTCCCGCGACCTTGAACAGCGCCCCGGCCCCGACGAAGCTCAGGACGGCCCCGAGGATCGACGGCCCCGCCTCTCCCCACGTCCTCTCCCCGTCGACCGCGAGCACCACGTTCCCGATGGCGTTGATGAGGGCGGCGAGGCCGGCCGTGATGAGGAGGATCCCGGCGAGGGCCTGGCCGATCGCGGGGATCCAGCACACGGCGAGCGCGAGGATCCCGGCGATGGTCGAGACCCACCCGGCCACGTCAGTGATGACGGCGAGGACGTCCTTGCCCCAGTCGTCCCACAGCGTGTCGCCCAGCGAGTCGTGGCGCGTCGTGTTCTCGATCGCGTCGATCCCGTCGTCGGCGGCCCTGTCCCGGGCGGAAGCTGCGGCGGCCACCCGGCCGTGCGCCGTCGTATAGGCGGTCTCGGCGACGCTCGCCGCGACGCCGTGGTCCACGGCGACCTCTTCGTAGCGCAGCGCCGTGTCGGGGTCGTCAGCGTTGCGGGCCAGGCGCAGGTAGCGGCGCTCGGCGCTGCGGGAGTCCTCGGCGACCTCGAGCGCGTCGCACGCGGCGTGGAACGCGGACTCGGCCTCGGTCTGGGCCTCGCGCAGCGCGGCTGCGTACGTGACGAGCGCATTGCCCGTCGCCTCGTAGCGCTCGCGGGCGCGCCCGATGTTCTCGGCCACCTCGGCCGCCGTGGTGCGGATCGCGTCGACGGCCTCGGACACCACGAACGTGCCCAGGTCGATCCGGGCGAGCGTGGTCCGCGCGTCCGTGATGGCCTCGGCCACCTCGAGGTAGTCGTCGCCGCCACGGGCCAGGACGTCGGGGTCGCCGGGTACGGGGTCGGTGGCGAGGCCGACGGCGGTCCAGTCGAGGCACGCGCTCATGAGGCGACTTCCTCGAGCGCGCACGCGAGCTCGGCGTCCGTCTCGGTGATCACATCCGCGATGGCCGTGGACGCCTCGGCCAGGAACGTGATCGACTCGGTCATGTCCTCGCGGGTGTTGTCCCATCCGTGCGCGAAGCTCCGGATGGTCTCTGCGAGCCGTTCGTGGCCCGCGGCGGCCGCGATCCGGTCGGAGCGCACGTTCGCCTCGGCGAACTCCGTGGCCACGCGCGCCAGGTCGGTGCCCAGGTCCCGCAACGCGTCGGTGTCGACCACGAGGCCGTCCATGTCAGCTCCCCCGCTCGCCGTCCTGAGGTCGCGGGGCCCGCCGTCCGAGCCCGCGCCGATCGACCTTCGAGCCCGGCGTCGTGAACGTTAGCGGTGCCCGAGATGTCCGGTCCATGGGGAGAGCTCCCCTGTGGATAACGTCGTCGTCCTCATCATTGCCACGACGCTCGTCGTCCCCCGTCCGCTCGCTCCGTGGCACGCTCTGGCGGAATCTCGGCGTAGTCTCACGTGCGATCCCCTCTTAGCCGGGGTCCTGGAGCGGATGAAAGCAGGTCTGCATGTCTCGCAAGCTCGTCATCGTGGAGTCGCCCGCCAAGGCGCGCACGATCGCCGGCTACCTCGGACCGGACTACGAGGTCGAGGCGAGCATCGGGCACATCCGTGACCTGCCCACGCCGTCGGAGCTTCCCGCGGACATGAAGAAGGGCCCCTTCGGGAAGTTCGCGGTGGACGTGGACAACGGCTTCGCGCCGTACTACGTGGTGGACGCGGACAAGAAGAAGAAGGTCGCGGAGCTCAAGAAGCTCCTCAAGGACTCCGACGAGCTCTTCCTGGCCACCGATGAGGACCGCGAGGGGGAGGCCATCGCGTGGCACCTGCACGAGGTGCTCCAGCCGAAGGTCCCCGTCAAGCGCATGGTGTTCCACGAGATCACGCGCGAGGCGATCGCGCGGGCCCTCGAGGCGACGCGCGAGATCGACGAGCGGCTCGTGGATGCCCAGGAGACCCGCCGCATCCTCGACCGCCTCTACGGCTACGAGGTCTCGCCCGTGCTGTGGC